>JAFUYA010000047.1 GCA_017477025.1 Bacteroidales bacterium
AATAAGGCAGGGGCAGAACCAGAGCAACTTGCAAAACCGCAGGAAACTGATACGTTATCTCCGTGACTACGTGAAATACAGCCGCAGTTTTGCTGAGCAGAAAGTGAAACTGACGGAGATGAATAGGTCGTTTACCACCAAGGAGGTGAAGGCCACTGGGCACACGCTGTACATAGAAAACACGTTCAAGTTTAACGAAGAAGTACTGATGGAGGTGCTGAACAAGTATCTGAACCACCACTTCAGGAATATGGACGATGTAATGCCGGAGAATATGTACCAGACTAAGTTCAAACAGCGTCCGAGGGTGAGCTCATACAGGGAATTAGGCGACTTTATCTATGAATACCTGCGGAAAAACGACCATACGTCATATAAGATTGTGTCTTCTGACGGTAGGAATTTCTACGAGATGAGTCCCGGCTGGAAGTCGGCTATCTTGCTGGACTTGATACTTGGCTATGATGGCGGCAATTCACCTATCATCATTGATCAGCCAGAAGACAACTTGGCTGTGAAGTATATCAACGAGGCACTAGTACAGACCATCAAAAAGGTGAAGTACAGAAAGCAAGTGATACTGGTGAGCCACAACGCTACCATTCCAATGATGGCTGATGCACAGACCATTGTGCTCTGCAAGAACGACGGGAAGAAAATCACAATCCGTTCAGCCTCGCTAGAAGGTCAAATTGGGAAAAAGAAGGTGCTGGACCTTATAGCAGACCAGACCGACGGTGGCAAGGCATCGATCAAGAAAAGAGTAAAGAAGTATAACCTGAAAAAGTTCAATTAAGCGATATGAAACTGGTATTCAAAAAGAACGAAAACGGCGATGTGTCGGTGACCATGTTCAAGGGCACCGCAGAGGCGCAATTCTCGTATATTGAGATGATCAAGGCACTCTTGGCTGGCGAAACACTTGACAGCGATTGTGATGAAAGCATCTCTAAGGAAGAACAGGCGCAAATAAACGACGTGTTGAAAGAGATAGAGAATACAGCAAAAGAAACCGTGATAAAGAACACGGATATTGAACCTAACAAAACGGAGAGCGATGAGGATTTACCGTTTTGAAGTTACATACAAAGATGATTATATCGAAGGAATGCTAAATTAATAAATTGTTATTGTAACCAAAGAGTCGTTGAATACATATAACTAACACTTAAAGTTTTTATTTGTAAGTGATCATGACAGATTATAATCTACACACTGTCATACTTTTTGTGGTTTTAAAAAGTTAAAAACGTTAAATCTTGATCTTTTCCGCAATCCTTATTATTTTACTCGTCACTTTTCTACCGTTTAGCTGGAAAAATATTGATATACAGCCATATACAAATACTCTGGTTGTACTGGTTTAACAAATATAATAATACCGCATAATTGTAGAGTAGATAGTTATGCATTTTCAGACTGTGAAAACATAGACAAAGAAAATAGAACGAACTTAATAGAGAGATATGGTTTTGCTATTTTTGAAACAGATTATAGAAAAGACTGTTTCTATGATGAATACGAAGATACATGGTATGATGATGCGTTTGAAGGTTATTCCAGAGAATATTTAGGATTAGACTGATAAATTCTACATAAACACTATTAAAAAATCTTAGTTGTAAATAATATTCAAAAATTATTAATACTTTTGCAAAATAATTGATTAAATTTCATTAATAGTATGAACTATATAAATAAAATAAAAGGTATGTTTCTTACAAAAGAAAACTCAATGATTAGTAAACAAACTATTAAATAGATTTTTAAACTTATTTAATCTGTTTAACAATCAACTCAACTCTGTTGTTATATCCTGATTGGGAAATCATTTGTCGGCGGTTTTGTATTTCCGTTGCGGTCGGGCGGGTGTTATATAGTCGATTTATTTTGTCTGCTATATCGTTCGGAGTATTAACTATCGGACATACATCTTGCAGATTAGTTCCTTGCATCATAGTCTCATTTGCCAAACAATGCCCTTGTGAATGCAACAGTGTTGTAAGCAATTTCAGTTTCACCCCTGACGGATTGAATGCAACCAAAAGGTTAATCCTTGCGTTGTTTATCAATTCATTCATTCGCTCTTGTTCTACATTTGCAATCAACTCCGTATTCGGACTTTCTTTTACCTTTTGCGTCAATTCTTCTAACGGATTTCTTCCTGCAAGAATAAGTTTTATCTGCTTATCAACTAACGGCATAACTTTTTCAACCAAAAACAACGCAACCTTAACATTACTCTCTATTGACAAATCTGCATTATATAATACGTAGTCAGTGTTTAAAGTTGAGAGTTGAAAGTCGTGAGTTGAAAGTCGTGAGTTTAGAGTTGTTTGATTTAAAATATCGTTATTAAAGAAGCACGGCAAGTAATCAACCTGTACATTTGGAAACTTCTTTTGGAAATAATCTTTGTCGGTTGTTGATATTGCAAAAATATTATCGGCATACCGCAACTTGTTTTCAAATTTCTTCAATCGTAATGCCTCTGCAAAATAAAATATTTTTGATTTCAAACAATCGGCAGAAGAGAACAAACGCATATAATACTGATGTTCTATATTATGCATGCGTACCATTTTTTTTCTTGCGGCAAACAATTTTTTGTCAATCAAATAGCAAGTATGCAGACCTTCAAACAAAATAGGAAAATCATCTTTGAGTAAATTGCTTTCCAATCCCTTATTCTTACGAGAGCGTACAATATAAGGCAGTAGGGATAACTGTGATTTTATTCCCGTATTGCGTTTGTAATAATAAACTTTCTTTGCGTATTGTTCCAATATCTTTTCTTCCTTCCGTCCTTTGTAACAAAAGCAGTGCAATATAACATCAACGCCTGCTTGTTTCAGTGCTTTGAGTTTATAAAAAACCTCAATAACTCCACCATAATCGGCAGGGAAAGGAACTTGAAAACTCACAACATGCAAAGTCATAACAACAGATAATGAACGGATTGCAATGAATTTTTATAAAAGAAAAATGATGAGTGATTTCATCATTATAATGACTAATCCCTCATCATTCACTATTGAAAACCTATTAAAGTTTTGCAAGTATTGCTTCTAATGTCTCCATTATTTTATCTTGATCTGCCTTGATAGGTAAATTTACAGGTTTAATCATATTCTCAGGAGCGAAGATAGTGTCTAACTGCTCTTTAGTCAATACGCCGTTCTCCAAAGCTATTTCATAAACACCTTTACCTGTTTTCTTAGCTATCTTAGCTATTCTTGTAGAGTTCTTATATCCGATGTAAGGATTCAATGCTGTTACAGTACCGATAGCCTTAGCGATGAAGTTTTTGCAATTCTCTGCATCAGCCTCAATACCGTCAATACACAATGTACGTAACGTGTTGAAACCGTTAGTCAATAAGTTGATTGATTCAAACAAACAATAAACAGCAACAGGTTCCATAACGTTCAATTCCAACTGTGCATTTTCAGAAGCCAACATAACTGCAGTATCGTTACCGATTACTTTGTAGCAAAGTTGGTTCATTACCTCAGGTATAACAGGATTTACTTTACCAGGCATGATTGATGAACCAGGTTGCATTTCTGGTAGATGAACTTCTGCCAAACCGCAACGAGGACCAGAACCCATCAAACGTAAGTCGTTACAAATCTTGATAGCACGCAAAGCAGTTCTCTTCAATTCTGAAGACAAACCAACCAATGCTGAAGTATCAGGAGTAGCCTCTATTAAGTTTTCTGCCAATGTAACATTCCAACCAGTGATTTCTCTTAATGCTTTGATACATAGTTCGGAATAGCCAGGTTCTGCACAAATTCCGGTACCGATTGCAGTAGCACCCATATTAACTTCAAGTAAGTTTTCTCTTACTCTTTCAACATCCTTAGCAGCCTTGCGTAACATAGTAGCAAAAGCACCGAAACTCTGACCCAATGTCATAGGCACGCCGTCCTGCAATTGAGTACGTCCCATCTTTACAATGTTTTTGAATTCCTCTGCTTTTTTCTCTAAACTTGCTGCACAATCATTGATGGCTTTTATTAATTTTTCGCTCTCCAAATACAAACCGAAATGGAATCCTGTAGGATAAGCATCGTTTGTTGATTGAGAAGCGTTTGAATGATCGTTAGGAGAACAATATTTGTACTCACCCGGTTTGTGTCCCATCAATTGAAGAGCACGGTTAGCGATAACTTCGTTAGCGTTCATATTAACGGTAGTACCTGCACCTCCCTGAATCATGTCTGATAAGAAGTATTCATCCAATTTTCCTTCCTTCATTTCTTCACAAGCCTGAACCATAGCTTTGAATTGCTCGTCAGTCAATTTACCTTGTGCGTGGTTAGCGATTGCTGCACCATGTTTTGTGATAGCGAATCCTTTTATGAAGTTAGGATATGCGTTCATAGGGACACCGCTTATTTTGAAGTTGTTGAAACCTCTTAAAGATTGTACTCCGTAAAGAGCATCTACAGGAACATTAAGTTCGCCTATTAGATCTGATTCTTTTCTAAAATCTGCCATTTTTTTAATAAAAATTTTTATTAATTAATACTAATTATTTAAATAACGCACTTATAACTTATTTTTCCCGTTTTTATTGTGTAAAAACTGTGATTTTTTCATTTTTTAGTCGTGAAAATATCTTTTTTATTAAAAAACGTAATGTATTTGCAATGTAATTTTTACTTGTCCTACTTATAAACATATCACTTTTCATTTCTTTGAATACAAATTTTTTATCTTTGTATTTTATTGTAAAACAAAATATTAAAAAAGTCAGTGATTTTGGTGAAATTCTTAATGATTTCAGCGGAATTCTTAATGATTTTTCTCAAAATGTTAGAGAAAATTTTTGATAACTTACAACATTTGTTTTTTTATACACATTTCTGCTGTCTGATAACACATCTTTGATAAAAAATATTGCAGATTGTTCGTCAGATACAGGGAATGACGTTGCAAATAAAGAAAAATATCATAAAAATTGTGCAACTTAATTTAAATAACCAAATAATTTATTATTTTTGCAGGTTGAATGGTTTTCGTTATTAACGCTATTGAAAAGGTTAAAACATGAGAAAGATATTTTTTGCGTTGGTTTTGTTTATAGGCATTACATGTTATTGCCAAAACACCCAATATTTGAATGATGAGAAGTTGACTAAATTTGCCAATGACTTGACTAAGTTGCCTTTTACCGAAAGAGATGTTATCCATAAGGCGGTTAAGTTGTTTGAAGAACAGTTTAAGGACGATAAAGAATGTGCGGACTGGGCTTATCAGTTGCTTTACTTTTATCATGAGTTGTCGTGTGAAGACAAAACCAATACTCTGCACGTCCATTGGTCGGATGAGGAAATACGTGCCTTGAAAATTAACGATATAGAGGTAATAGGCGGTATTCGCAGCGGAATGAAGAATTTTGAAAGCGAATATGCGAAATACGGTTACAGAGTTTTTTCTTTTGAAGACACTTCTTACGCTGTAGTTGTGCAACCGGGATTTTTGTTTAACAAGTTGGAGAAATACCTTACGGACGATTATCGGTTTTATCGTTCTCATTGGATAAAAGAATATGATTATCCGCCTCATTATCAGAAATTTCCTCCTTATTGGCATGCAAAACAAGTTTATTCTACCAAAGAAATTATGGCCAGGATTCAATGGCGTGACGAACTTCTTTACAGAGTTCCTGATTTTATCCGTAATGACTTGGTTACAAGGGAAATTGAGGAACTTTGTTTTATTGTGACCAAAGGTTTGGAAAATACAAATATATACGATGATAAAGGGGTGATAAAAAAAGAATATAAAGATGCTCTTCAAACCTATTATCGTGCTCACGAAGAAACGGTATGGGGAAAATATATGACTGAATTTGTACATCGTTTGGCTCTTAACAAATACCGTTTCTCAAACGATATTGACAAATGGGTATTGGAACAGCTTTATCCCGCAGGAAGAAAGAATATTGATCCGCTTTTAAAATATGAGGACATACTTATAGACAATCTTATGGATTAAAAGCCTGTATGTAGTTGAAGATAATTCTTCTGAAGACAGAATTAAGAAAATGAAAATCTAATAATAACTGAAAATAATTAGACATAGCAAAATGAAAAAGTTACTTGTGTTGCTTACCGTTTTGGTTGAATTTTGTTTTATCAATGCTCAGAATACTCTTACCTTAGAAGATATTTGGCTGAAATATACATTCCGTCCTAAAAGTATAAGCGAGATTCGTTCTATGGCAGACGGTGAACACTATTGCATTCTTACCCGTAACGGTATTGAACAGTATGAATATAAAACCGGAAAAAAGATCGGATATTTGATTGATTTTACGACTCTTTCGTTAGATAAGAACAGTGTTATCACAGATTACAGAATCAGCAAGGATAACAAGAAAATTCTTTTGGCTGCAAATCCGGAGTTTATATATCGGCATTCTTACACAGCCGATTATTATGTATATAATTTGGAAGACAAGAGTATTATCAAGGTCAGAGAGAACAAAATCAGGCTTGCAGAGTTGAGCCCTGATGCAACTAAGGTTGCTTTTGTTATGGATAATAACCTTTACATCACGGATTTGGTGACTATGACCGAGAAACAGATTACTTTTGACGGAGAGAAAAACCATATAATCAACGGAACAACGGATTGGGTTTATGAAGAAGAGTTCGCTATTACAAAAGGTTTCTTTTGGAATAATAGTTCCGATAAGATTGCGTATTACCGTTTTGACGAAGGGCATGTTAAAGAATATACCATTCCTTTTTATTTGGTAGATTCCATATATCCAGATAACTATACATATAAATACCCTAAAGCAGGAGAAGATAATTCTTTAGTTGATATATATATTTACGATCTTAAGACAAATAAGAGCAATAAAGTAAATGTTCCTGACAACAACGATATATATCTGCCTAGAATGTCCTGGACAAAAAAAGATAATCAGTTATGTTATACCTGGATGAACAGACATCAGAATGAACTTCGGTTGTATGTTGTTGATGCTGTTTCGGGAAAAACGGACCTTGTCTTTACCGATACTGATAAATGTTATGTTGAACAACCTGAAGACGTAATATTTTTGAATGATAAAAAAAGTGCAATAGTAAAAAGCGAAAGAAACGGTTATACGAATTTATATCTTGTAGATATTGATAACAAAAAAGTAACTCCTGTTACAAAAGGCAATTACGATGTTGCAGAAATTTGTTATGTAGATGAAAAAGAGAAGTGTATTTACTTTACTGCAGCAAGTACGTTTTCATATAACAGAGAAATATTCAAAGTCAATTTTGACGGGAAGAAACTTAGTCGGATTTCCGATAAAAACAAGTCGGGTATTTATACTGCCGACTTTTCCGATAACGGTAAATACTATATTTGTTCCTTTGCCGATGCTGCTACTCCTACTATCTACACGATTAATGACAATAAAGGTAAAGTCCTTGTTACTTTGGAAGATAATGCCGTTTTGAAAAAACAAACGGATGATTATAATCTACCGAATAAAGAGTTTTCTCACTTTACTACGACATTAGGAGATACGTTGTATTATTGGATTCTGAAACCTGAGGATTTTAATCCTGATAGAGAATATCCCGTTTTATTCTATGTTTACGGAGGTCCGGGAAGTCAGGAAGTTCTTAATTCACAAGCTCGTTTTTTTGATTACATGTGGTTCAGACTTTTGACATCCAAAGGTTATATTGTGGCTTGTGTTGATGGAAGAGGAACGGGTATGAGAGGCAGTGATTTCAAAAAATGTACTTATTTGAATCTTGGAGATAAAGAGTGTTTTGATCAAATTGAAGCTGCAAAGTATTTCGGAAGTCTTCCTTATGTAGATAAGAACAGAATAGGTATTTTCGGTTGGAGTTACGGAGGCTATATGTCTTCTTTGTGCATCACACGCGGGCATGAATATTTCAAAACGGCAATTGCCGTTGCTCCCGTTACTAATTGGCGTACTTATGATAACGTTTATACTGAAAGGTTCATGCGTACTCCGCAAGAAAATGCAGACGGCTACGATAAGAATTGTCCTATTAATTTTGCAGATAAATTAGAGGGAAATTTCCTGCTTATTCACGGTAGTGCCGACGATAATGTTCATTTGCAGAATACAATGAAATTTACCGATGCCTTGATTAAGAACAATAAACAGTTTTTGCAGTTTACCTATCCGGATAAAAATCATTCCATTTACGGAGGTAATGTGCGTTATCATTTATATCAAATGATGACGTCCTTTATTGAGAAAAATTTGTAATGTTATTGAATGTCGGGATATTGAAAGTCAGATACTGAGTTTTTATAATGTGTATTGTCGAATTAAGTTTTGCTGTGTTCATTTGTTTTCAATCCTTATTTTGATTTGATATTGTATGTGTGATGTCTAACATACGAAAACGGTCATGTATCAAGAGTTTTTAAAATATAATAAAGAGAACAATCTGTTTGATATTCATAATGACAGAATCCTACTCGCCGTGAGTGGCGGAGCGGATTCTATGGTTATGGCTGATTTGTTCCGTCGACTTAATTGTAAATATGCCATCGCTCATTGTAATTTTCATCTTCGCGGTACCGAATCCGACAGAGATGAGGAATTTGTGAGTGACTACGCTGCAAGAAACAATATTCTTATATTTAAACAAGAATTTGATACTTTTGCTTATATGGAAGAGAATAAAAAAAGTCTTGAAATGTCGGCAAGGGATTTACGTTACGATTGGTTCGGCAAGATTATGCAGCAACACGGATTTACTCTTTTGGCAACAGCCCATCACGGAGATGACAGTGCAGAAACTTTTTTGATTAATTTGTTACGTGGTACGGGTATTGCCGGACTTCACGGCATACTACCAAAAATTCCTTTCTCGGGATTTTCCAACAAAGAAGAAGAAAATAGCAATACTTTCATTATCCGCCCGATGCTTTTCACTTCTCGAAGAAAGATTCTTCAATATTCCAATAAACATAATATACTTTATGTGGAGGACTCTACAAATAAAGATAATAAATATACAAGAAATAAGATTCGTAATGAGATAGTACCGGTATTGAGAGAGATTTCTCCTAACTTTGATGTGATAATACGAAAAGATATTGAACGATTGAGGGAGACGGAACAAGTTTTCAGGGAGGTAATTGACAGAACAAAAAAAGATATTCTTGTTTATAAAAACGGAGTTGTAGAAATAGAAACAAAAAGACTTAAAGTTCTGCAGCCTCTTCATATATACCTGTATGAAATACTTTCGGAATTCGGATTTAATGAAACAAATATTAATTCCATTTGTGATGCAATAGATGATGATAATTCTTCCGGTAAGCAGTTCTTTAGTGACAATTATCGTCTTTTAATAGATCGTAAACACCTTTTTATAATACAAAAAGAAACAGAAGATATACCTGAACACACCTATACATTGAGCGATTGGCAAACGGATATTGTTGTACCCGTTAAGCTTCATACGGAAGTATTGAGGGATTTGAATTTTATAAAAATACCTAAAAGTAAGAGCATAGCCATGTTTGATTATGACAAACTGAAATTTCCTTTAACTCTTCGCCATTGGCATAAAGGAGATTCCTTTATACCTTTCGGACTTAACGGTAAACAAAAACTTTCGGATTATTTTTCCAACAATAAGTTTTCTATCTTTCAAAAAGAAAGTCAATGGTTGTTATGTAGTGATGAGGATATAATTTGGGTAGTAGGGGAGAGAATAGACGATCGTTACAAGATAACGGACAAAACTAAAACAATTTTCAAGTTAGAGTTGGAGTAGTTGATGCCGAATTGTGTTTATCGTAATCTTAATTAGGTGATTACACATTATTTAATACAATATAACGTGTGTTATAAGAACTAAAAGTCCAAATTATGTAGTTTTTCAGAATTAAAAGAGATATACTGAATTCATATTATGATATAAACCGAATTGCTTTAATATATAAGGAGAGAATAGTTATGAGATATTTTGTATTATTGGTTATGTCTTTATTGATAGTCGGTGGGGTAAGGAGTCAAAATAGTGAAATTATTGATATAATCTCACATATCAACGAAGATTCTATACGTAAGAATGTTGAGGATTTAGAGAATTTTACGACACGTTTTGCTTTTGCTGACAATAATAGGGACGTCGCTTTATATTTGAAAGACAGGATGGAGTATTACGGTTTTGAAGTCGTATTGGATTCTTTTTATGAAAGCAATAGTCCTGTTTGGAGAGACAGTTTGTATTTCGACGGTTGGCAGTATAATGTTTGTTGTTTGAAACAATCCTTAAATCCTTTGTATTATGACACGTCGTTAATATTGGGAGCCCATTATGACTGCATATCCAATATTGACGGTTTTGATGATTATATTCATTTTGCACCAGGAGCGGATGATAATGCCTCCGGTGTAGCATGTTTGCTTGAATTAGCCAGAGTTTGGGATAAGTATTCTAAAAGACAAGATATAAATTTGCGTATAGAATTTTTTGCCAATGAAGAACAGATGCTTTCCGGTAGTAATGCACGGTTGCATTCAATATCTTCACCTTGGCAAATGTACCTTGTGGGTATGATTAATTTAGATATGGTCGGCTATGATACGACAAATACGGTAGCATTAAACTATTATAACGGTTGTGATTGGCTTACCGACATTGCAAAGCAGAATATCACTGCCAATACAGATATGACTTACAGACTAACGCAAAAGTCTATAGAGAATTCTGATTCATGGTGTTTTTATTCTTGGGGAATTCCATCATTATTTATCTCCGAGAGCGATTTTTCTCCTTATTATCATACCTTACAGGATTCTTCAGTTTATTTGAATTACACATATATGAAGAAAATAACTTCATTGACTCTTTCTATGGTCTATTATATAGTGAATAATATATCTAAAGTCTCGTTGAATAAACTAAAAGCACAGGATTGTCTTATATACGTCAACAAAAATAAAGTGTTTGTTGATTTGTATACCTCGTTGTATTCAAGAGTACGTATAACGGATATATTGGGAAATGTTGTTTTTTATGAAGAATATGATTCCCCTTCTTTCATGATACCTATTGACAATTTGAATGAAGGATTTTATATATTGGAGTTGGTAACACCTTATTACAGGACTTCAAAAAAAATCAGGAGATAATGTACTATCTCCTGATTTTGTTCTTTTTTCATTCTTATTTTATTGATTAGTATTGTTCATTGTCATTCGGGAAGTTGCCGTTTTTTACATCGGCAGAATATTGTCTTACTGCCGAGCGTATCTCATCTCCTAAAGAATGATAACGACGAAGAAAACGCGGAGAAAAATCTTGTGTTATTCCTAACATGTCATGCAAGACCAAAACTTGACCGTCAGTATATTTTCCGGCACCTATACCTATGACAGGAATTGTTAATTCCTCTGCTATTCTTTTTGCCAAGACGGCAGGAATCTTTTCCAATACCAATGCAAAACAACCGGCATCTTCCAAAGCATGAGCATCTGCCATAATTCTTTCTGCTTCATCTTCCGTGGTTGCACGTACAGCATAAGTACCGAATTTATTTATAGACTGTGGTGTAAGTCCGAGATGTCCCATTACGGGTATTCCCGCTGACAAAATACGAGATATGGATTCCAAAATTTCTTGACCGCCTTCTAATTTAATTGCTCCCGCTTGGGTTTCTTTCATTATTTGTATGGCACTTTGCAATGCCATTTTGGAGTTGCCTTGATATGTTCCGAAAGGCATATCCACAACAACCAATGCACGAGTAACTGCTCTAACTACACTTTTTGCATGATAAATCATTTCATCCAATGTAATCGGTAAAGTGGTTTCATAACCGGCCATAACGTTTGCCGCACTGTCGCCTACTAAAATTACATCAATGTTTGAAGCATCTACAAGTTTTGCCATGGAGAAATCGTATGCGGTTATCATTGATATTTTTTCTCCTTTATGTGCCATATTCTCAAGAGTATGGACCGTAACTTTTTTTGTATTTGTATTTGTCGCCGTTGACATTATCTTCTTCTTTATTATGTGTTATATATAAAACTTTATCTGCTCTGTTCCAACTTTTAGTCGGAACTTCATCCGAAAGGCAAAAGTAGTATAATTTTTTATATTGACAAAAATTTCAAGTGTTTTATGTTCCGTAGGAATATATCAATTCATGCAAGACACTTTGCGGAACGAATACTATGCAGAATAATACTCAAAAATAGGTATTGATTATTCTTGATTAGAATTATAACTTTGCAAGTTATCTTAAGCCTGTTATAAACATACGTGTAAATGCATGGCGTAGTACAAAAAAATAAAAAATTATGTTGCTGTCGGAATTAAAAACGGGTGAAAAAGGTGTGATAATTAAGGTACTCGGGCATGGTGCTTTCAGAAAACGAATTTTGGAAATGGGATTCGTTAACGGTAATGAAGTTGAGGTTATACTTAATGCTCCGTTGAATGATCCTATAAAATACAAGATACTCAACTTTGAGGTGTCTTTGAGGCGTAAAGACGCTTCTCAAATTGAAGTTCTCTCTTTTGCACACTTCAAAGAAGGTGAATCTCTTGAAGAAGGGGAAATAAACAAGAATATCAAGTCATACCAAGAAGGTGTCGGTTCGGATTCTTCTGCTGAATCCATACGTATCCAAAACATAAAGAAACTTGCTGAGAAAAAATCCAAAACAATCAATGTTGCATTGGTAGGAAATCCCAATTGCGGTAAAACTTCCATCTTTAATGTTGCTGCCCATACTCATGAACATGTAGGTAATTACAGCGGAGTTACCGTTGATGAGAAGCTCGGGACATTTGAACACAATGGTTATACGTTTAACTTGGTCGATCTACCAGGAACATATTCTCTTTCTGCATATTCTCCCGAGGAGTTGTATGTCCGTAAGCATATATTAAACAAACAGCCCGATATTATCTTAAATGTTGTAGATGCATCCAATATCGAACGTAATCTCTATTTGACAACTCAGATCATTGATATGGACTTGAGAGTTGTTATGGCACTTAATATGTTTGATGAGTTAAAAAAGAGCGGAGATAAGTTGGATTATGAATTACTTTCCACTCTTTTAGGTGTCCCTGTTATACCTACAATCGGCAGAACCGGTGAGGGAGTAGGCAAATTATTTGATAAGATAATTGAGGTATATGAAGACAGAGACGAACACTCTCATCACATTCACGTTAATCACGGAGAGGAATTAGAAAAAAGAATAAAATTGCTGCGTACTTCACTTTACGCTCACGGTTTCTCCGATGATATGTCTACAAGGTTTCTTTCCATTAAACTTTTGGAAAATGACAGCGATATGGAGACCTTTGTGCAAGCACATGATAATGACGGCGATGTTATTAAATTGAGAAATGAAATCAAAACCGAATTTGAGAAAGACAATAAAACGGATTTGGAAAGTGCCGTTACCGATGCCAAATACGGCTTCATACGCGGAGCGTTGAAAGAAGTATATCATAAAAATGAAAAGCCCAATAAAAATAAGGTTACCGAACTTATAGATTCCGTTGTTACGAATAAATATCTCGGTTATCCTGTTTTCCTGTTGTTTATGTTCATAACTTTTTTCTGTACTTTTTTCATAGGTCAGTATCCTATGGATTGGATAGATTCTCTTTTTACATGGTTGGGCGAACAAGCTTCATTGCTGATGCCGGACGGGCCGTTAAAGGATTTGGTGTCTGACGGTATTATTTCGGGTGTGGGTAGTGTTATCGTTTTCTTACCGAATATTTTGATACTCTATTTGTTTATCTCTTTTATGGAGGACAGCGGATATATGTCCAGAGCGGCTTTTATTATGGATAAACTGATGCACAAGATGGGATTGCACGGTAAGAGTTTCATTCCTATGATTATGGGATTCGGATGTAACATACCTGCAATAATGGCAACCCGTACAATAGAAGACAGGAAATCGCGTTTGATAACGACCCTGATTATACCTTTTATGTCATGCTCTGCCCGAATACCCGTTTATCTTATTTTGATAGGTGCATTTTTCCCGACAAAGGCTCCTTTGATCCTTTTGTTCTTGTATGTATTGGGTATGACGGTTGCAGTGCTTATGTCAAAATTGTTCAGTAAATTCGTTGTCAAATTTTCAAGTACTCCTTTTGTTATGGAATTACCGCCTTATCGTATGCCGACTTACAAAGCCGTTACCAGACATGCTTGGGAAAAAGGTAAGGAATACTTGAAAAAAATGGGAACGATAATTCTGTTTGCCTCCATTCTCGTTTGGGCGTTGGGTTATTATCCTGATCATGATGCATATAATAATCCTAAACAACAAATGGAGAATTCATATTTGGGAAAAATCGGCAAAGGAATCGAACCTGTTATGAAGCCTTGCGGATTTGATTGGAAACAAAGCGTAAGTTTGTTGAGCGGAGCCTTTGCAAAAGAGATAGTTGCTTCAACTATGGGAGTATTGTACTCATCTTCTGAAGATAAAGTTCCTGAACAGAGTACGGATTTGTCAAATCAGGAAGTTGAGAATGGGGATAACGAAGCCGATTTGCGTATTTCCAGATTGATTTCGGCTAACATGACGCCTCTTTCTGCCTTTTGTATGTTGATTTTTGTTCTTCTCTACATGCCTTGCTTATCAACTATAGCCGCCGTCAAGAGTGAGACTGGCAAATGGGGATGGGCATTATTTACTGTTGGATATACGATATGTTTAGCGTGGATTTTCGCTACTGCTGTTTTTCAAATAGGCAGTCTTATTATATAACATTGAGAAACTAACGGACAAAACAATTCGCAATATATATTATTCGAGTATGAGTATAACGATTCAAAATATTTTAGTAGGGATTATCATTGCAGTTGCTTTTTTCTTCTTTATCAAACGCTTTGTTTTAAAAATCGGTGATAAAGATAAAGGTTGCAGTTGCGGACAAGGAAATTGTAATTGTAAAAACTGCGATTGTAAAAAATAAACAAACTTTCTTTGGAGTATGTTTTATTAAATAAGAAAGGAGTAACACGAATGCCGTTGTTACTCTTTTATTATATTTATTCAATGTTTGTTATTTTGAAACCTTCAAATGCTTTCTGTAAGTAAGCAAATTCAGTTTTGTGTTCCCTTTTTTGTGTTTTAATATCAATGCTAACGGAAAATTTTTCAATGTTTTCTTCCCGAATTTGCTGCATTGAATAGTTTTTAATCTGAATATTATCTTTTTCCAACTTTTTGAATAAAGCGGATATGTTATCCCGGTCATCTGCAATGAATGTTATTGAGGTGTATATCTCAGAATACTTTTTCAAAAAGAAATTCGAGAGGAATATACTTACCAAAACCAACAGTGTTGTACACATTGCAAGATAATAAAATCCGCAACCGCATGCCAATCCTATTGCACAGGTTACCCAAAGACCGGCAGCCGTCGTCAGACCTCTTATGATGTTTTTGCGGAATATTATAGTTCCTGCTCCCAAAAATCCTATTCCCGTAACGACTTGTGCTGCAATTCTCGACGGATCAAAAGAAGTGTGTTCCTTATCATAAAAGCCTTCAAAACCGTATATACTCAATATCATAAAAAGGCAGGAACCCATGGCAACAAGTAAATGCGTTTTGACACCTGCTTCTTTTGCGTGCATCTCTCTTTCAAAACCTATGGCGACTCCCAATACGGCGGCCAAACATAACCTCAATATAAAATTCCAAATAGATTCCATTGCAGTAATAAGTGTATATGTTGAATCGTTTAATGATTATAAACGATTAACTTTTCAATTTATTTTCATACTTTTGCAAAAAATAAAAATTTAATTACATGAAAAATATAGTTTTAGACGCATTAAAACACAGAAGGAGCATAAGAAAATACAGTTCGGAGCAAATAACGGACGAAGAACTGATTGCAGTTTTGGAAGCAGGGACTTATGCACCTACGGGACATAATAAACAGGATTTGTGGATTGTTGCCGTGCAGAAAAAAGATATTATGGAGAAACTGATTCGTATGAACGCTACAATTATGGGTACGGATACCAATCCGTATTATGATGCTCCTACTATAGTTTTGGTATTCGGTTCTCCTTTGGATGAAAATCCTAACACGATAAAAAACGGCAGTTTGATTTTAGGTAACATGATGAACGCAGCCTATGCAATCGGATTGGGTTCTTGTTGGATCAACCGTGAAACTGAAATGTTTTCAACCGCAGAAGGTAAAGAATTGATTAAGCAATTCGGACTTCCGCAAAATGTTATAGGAGTAGGGGCGATTAGTTTGGGTTATCCCGTTAAGAATCCCGAAAAAGCACTGCCTCGAAAGGAAAATTATTATCGTATAATACGATAAAACGAAAAAAGCATCGGATTTTTTGCAACCCGATGCTTTTTATTTTTCGTGGAAATCAACAACTGCAATGTTCTTCTTCGCAATTACAATCGGAAGATTCGGTTTCCAGCGTACAATGAGAAATATTGTGTTCCTGTAAATAATGTTTGATTTCGTGTTTTGTATTCTCCCACAGATTTATATCGTTAATTTTAATATGAGCGGTAAGAGCGTTCTCGGTAGTTGAGATTGCCCAAATGTGAATGTGATGAACATCCTTTACATTATTGATTTTGAGAATACCTTCACTGATTTCTTCAACGGATATTTTATCGGGTACGCCGTCCAATGCCAAACGTACGGAATCTTTCAATAAATCTATAGTCGAATATACAATGATAGCGGCAACGACGAGTCCGATGATTCCGTCAATACGATACCATCCGGTCAGCATTATTATTATTCCCGACACAACTACGCCTATCGATACCAAAGCGTCCGCAGCCATGTGCAGATATGCACCTTTGACGTTGAGATCCTTTTCTTTATCTTTCATAAACAGCCACGCCGTTATACCGTTTATTACAACTCCTACCGCAGCCGTAATACTTATCATTCCTCCTTCCACAATTTCCGAAGTGATTAATTTACGGATACTTTCAACGATTATAAACGCAACGGCAACCAACAAAATCACGGCATTAATCAGTGATACGTGAATTGTCATCTTTTTATAACCGTAAGTATATTGCCGTGTTGAATGAACTTTTGCCACTCTGAATGCCATCAATGCCAATATCAATGAGGCTACGTCCGAAAGATTATGTCCCGCATCGGAGATTAATCCGATAGAATTGGCAAAAAGTCCTATCAGAAACTCAATAAGGACGAACGCACTATTGAGTATGATGCCCCAAATAAAGGCTTTATTCAGATTTTCCGCATTAACTTCGTGATGGTGATGATGATGGTGGTTGTGATGATTATGTTCTTCCATGCCGTTTCATATTTTATTGTTTCAATTCACAAAATTACTTTATTTTTTCTTGTCCGTCAATACACAATTATGGTGAAATTTTATGAAATAGTCCTGCAATGTTACGAAACAACTCTGATAAGCAGTTTTTCTTTGCAGTTTATTTATGAAATCATTAAAGAAATTTTCGTCAGGACGGTTTAAAATTAACTTTCAGACGGTCCAAAACTACATTTTGGACGGTCTGAAAAAGATTTCAGACGGTCTGAAACAAAACTGTTTTCACTGATTTCAAAAATCTTTACAATGATTTCAAAATATATTTCCGAAGAAAAAAATGTATTTATAAAAACAATATTGTTTTGTTGCATTGCGTTATCAGAAAATAAAGACAAAGAGTTTATGATTGCCGAATATAACGATCTATTGAGAAAAATAAGAGTTATAGGCAGAAAGTATCTGTCGCTCAGAAGTGATAAAGATGACGAAATACGTATAATAGAAGATATAAAGCAGGGAGTCGGTTTTAGAGGAGCGAATCTGTGGATATTGATTCTTGCAATTTTTGTCGCCTCTTTGGGATTGAATGTTAATTCTACGGCGGTAATAATAGGGGCGATGTTGATTTCTCCGCTGATGGGACCTATTATAGGAATGGGTTGGGCAATCGGAACGCTGGATCTTGAATTGCTTAAGCGTGCTTTCAAAAATTACGTCATAGCAACGGGAATAAGTATCGTTACTGCTACCATTTATTTTTTTATTACTCCGTTTGATGAGGCTCAAAGCGAACTTCTCGCCCGTACTATGCCTACTATTTATGATGTTTTGATTGCTTTCTGCGGTGGTGCTGCAGGAATTCTGGCAGTCTGTACAAAACAGAAAAGCAATGTTATACCCGGTGTAGCCATTGCTACTGCTTTAATGCCTCCTTTGTGTACTGCAGGATACGGAATAGCAATGGGGCATTGGTCTTACTTCTTGGGAGCATTTTATCTTTATTTTATCAACTCGGTTTTTATCTGTACGGCAACTTTTTTGGGCGTTAAAGTTATGCATTTTCATAACAAAAGCATTCTGAACAAACAAAGGGCTTTGATAATACGACGTTATTTCATCATAATTATTTCAGTTACCATCATACCTTCAATATTTATGACGGTAAGTATTGTTAATAGGAGTTTGTTGAATACAAATATAAACCTGTTTGCCAAAGAACAACTGTCGTCCAATATGACCAAGATTATTTCTCATGATTTGAACAAAGAGAATAAAGTACTCAGATTCGTAGCCGTCGGAAAAGAAATATCGGCATCGCAGATTGAGCAGGCAAAAAATAAACTCAAAGATTACAAGTTGGACAAGTATGACCTGCAAATAATACAGGGAACGGGTTATAGTCAAGTTTCGGCAGCAGAAGATGAATGGCTTGAATTTAATAAACGGGTAGCGGATCTGGAAGGTGAATTGGACAATTACAAAAGACTGGAGAAGTTGAGCAATACGCTGAGTGATGAGGTTAAAGTGCTGTTTCCTGACATAAAGACGGTATCTCTGTCTTGGAGTATGCAGGCCAATACGGCAGATACTTCAAAGCATAAGACCGTTATTGCGGTTTTGGAGTCGGATAAATCCGATTCGATAACAAAAGAAGAAAAAACGAAGATTTTGAAATGGTTGTCTGCACGTATCAATGAACGGAAAATTAAACTTTACATAACGGAATAGAATTTCATTACTATTATTCCAGAGAAATATACGGTTTGATTTTGTTGAATACGGAATCGTCCATAAGATGCACGGCTTTTATTTGGTTGATGTCCGTAAAATTGCCGTAATTATTACGGAATACGATGATTTCCTTTGCTAAATAGTTATCAATGTAAGGATGTTTTGCCAATTCTTTTACGGATGCGGAATTGATTTTTAATTTTTTTATGTTGTTATTACCGATGACTAAATGATTTTTGAGACCTTCGTATCGGGAAGAGTCCATTGCATACACCTCTTTGAGTTGTTCAACGGATACATAGCCTCCTAAAAGTTCTCCGTACTTGATAATGCGGCGTGCAAATACAGGTCCGATACCTCTTATCAATTGCAAGTCCAAAGTATCGCAATTATTCAAATCCAAGATAAAACTTTCATCGTTTGTCTTTACTGCTTTGTAAAAACCTTTCCTGTCAAATGAAGGTAAGGTATCGGTTTTCAGAGATTCAGTATAGACTCTGTCGGAATTTTTAGAATAGTAATAGTTAAAAATATTATATCGTTTGTTCGGTTGATTATTTTTCCGTGAGTCCGATTTGTATTTCGTTTTATCGGTTGAGATATTGTCGGCACTTTTTGCATCTTGCAGGACAATGACTCTATTGCCTGTTGAATACATATATGCAAAAGCAATTGCAATTCCGAGCAAAATACAAACAAGTGCCGTGATACCTGTCTTATGTTCGGATTTGAAAGATTTATTTGCCATAAGTATGTTACAAGATTATATAAACACTTCCAATGCAAGAAGAATTACAAAAAAGATATTAAGCAACCCTGCTTTAAACAAACATGTATTATATTGCTTTCCTTTTGCTGCACAAATTTCCTGATACAACATAAAGGCAGGAATAAAAATTATGTTGGTCAAAGATAATCCGAATGCGACAAAAGTACATACTAACATTGCAATTGCATATAAAAGAACAATATATTCGCATGTCGTTTTTCCGAAACGTACGGGTAATGTTTTCTTTTGTACAAGTTTATCATCTTCTATATCTCTCAGATTATTGATCATAAGTACCGTCATGGATATTAGTCCGCATACCGCTCCTGTAAGCCATACGGAAGAGGCATGCAGGGTAGTTTGCAGGCTGTGAAGTGTATTTTCGGTGTTGCATATCGTATTTCCCGTACCGCACAAATAGACCGTTCCGAAAACAGCAAATATTCCGTAATAAAGAAAACAAAAAATATCCGCAATTCCGAGATAGGACAGAGAAAAGCGTGTTGCCGTATAAAGCCATGCAAACAAAACGGCACTTACTCCTATAAACAATACAGGTAATCCGCCTTTTATTACAAGAAACAGCCCGGAAATTGCTACAATTATCAGTGTTATATAAACTGCTTTCTTCATTTGTTCAATGCTTACTTCACCTTCAGCCAACGCTCTCTTGAATCCTATTCGTCCTTTCCTGTCCGAACCTTTCTTATAGTCATAATAGTCGTTTATTAAATTGCTCAATATTTGCAAACCTAATGCACACAAAAGCGTTATGCAACACGTTATACTTATAGTGCAGTATTGCGTAAATAAATTGCAGGATAACAAAACTCCCGCTACAACAGGACATGCGGAAGCGAATAAAGTTTTGGGTCTTATTATATTCCACCAAAGTTTTATGTGATTCATGGCATACGGATTTTATCAGTTGTTTTTATAACCTACATATATATCGGCAATACCGAATGTAAGTCTTTTGAAAGAAGTATTTTTGAAGCCGCAGGATTGCAAAATATCAAGAAAACTGTTGTCTTTCGGGAAATCTTTTACGCTTTTCATTAGATATTTATAAGCAGTATTGTCTTTTGAAATAATTCTGCCCGCCGAAGGTAATATATATGTGAAGTAGATATTATAGAAAAATCTTATTATGATGTTTTTGGGATATGCAAATTCCAGTATGACAATCTGACCGTTGTTTTTCAGAATACGAAAACATTCCTTTAGCCCCTGTTTGAGGTTATTGAAGTTCCTTACACCGAAAGCACAAGTTACGGCATTGAAACTACTGTCTTCAAACGGCATATTTTCCACGTTTGCAATCATTAAATCGGTATGAATAGCAACATTCTCGGAAAAGTTTTCGGATATGTATTTGCGAATTTTATCTTTACCGATTTTTAACATTTGTCCGCTCAAATCAATTCCGACAATACTGTTTGTTTTGTTTTGTTTCAGAATTTCAATTGCTAAATCTCCCGTACCAGTTGCAACGTCAAGAATCTTTGTGTCAGGTAATAGGCTCGGATTGTCGGAAATTCGGATTTGACTGACAGTCTTCTTTCGCCAATATTTATCTATATTCAACGTAAGCAAATGATTGAGCAAATCGTATTTGGATGCTATGCGGTCAAATAAAGAACCGATATTTTTTTTATTTTCTTTTACCAAGTTGTTGTGCGGCATATTACGGATATATACTGATAATGTATTGAGAATCTTATTAAAACAAAAAAAAGAGTGCCGTTTTACACTCTTTCTTTCTGACTCCTCTATGACAATATCAACAATCAAAGAGTTCAATCCTCAAATTGATTTTTCCTTTGTAGTGATCCCAGAAGGATTCAAACCTTCAACCGCTTGATCCGTAGTCAAGTACTCTATTCAGTTGAGCTATGGGACCGTCTTTTTTAAGAACTGCGAATATCGTTCCCGATTTTCAAGTTGCAAAATTATAACTTTTTTGAATAACGGCAAAATATTTTTAATTTTTTTTAAATAAAAATCATTGAAAAAATAAATAGGATAACCGAAAATGGCAGGAAGAATACAGAGTCGCCTACATAAACATTCCTGTCTGAATACTGTAAAATACTATTATATGATACGTTGCGGCCGAAAAAGGTATTTTGTCTTTTTATGATGCTTAAAAAATACTAACAAAACATACTAAATTCAATATTTTTTGCGTTATTTGACGCAGACGAAGGTTAATAAACAGACAAAATGATGAAAGACAGATATACAAAAGACGATAAAATGGCAGATTTGCTTTCTACGGGAGAGAAACTTCTGCAAGTCGTATCCAGATTCGGTATTCCTTTGGGAGTAGGAGAGAAAACAATCGAACAAATTTGTAATGAGAACAACATAGATACCAAAACTTTCCTGATAATAGTTAATTTTACGTATTCGGCAGGAAGTTATGATATAAAGGACTTACAAATTGATTTGAAAACATTGCAAGCCTATTTGCAAAATACACATATCTATCTGCTGAAATTCTTTTTACCGCATATAAGACGACATTTAATAGACGCATTAGGTTCTTCTCGGAACAATGATGTTACGTTTTTAATAATCAAGTTTTTTGATGAGTATTGCAGTGAATTGAATCATCACATGGAAATAGAAGACAGTGAGATTTTTTCTAAATTTCCGGATTTGATTGCAGGGAAGAAAATCAGAAATCTTTCAACGGAAATTACACGTATGCACACATCTCCGATAGAACAAAAACTTTCGGAGTTGAAAAATCTGATAATCAAGTATTATTCTTCGCAATCGGGGAACGATATGTTGTATAACATCTTGCAACAATTATTCTTGTGTGAATATGATTTGTACATACATGACAGAATAGAAACCGTATTGTTGCTTCCTGAAGTAAAAAGACTGGAAGAAAGGAATCAGCACAATCAAAGCGGGGAAGTAGATGAGAATAATGACCGAGAGGTTCAGCAGGAATTGTCAGACAGAGAAAAAGATATTATAATAGGTGTTGTAAAAGGTTTGACCAATAAGGAAATTGCGGAAAAGTTGTTTATTTCCGTTAATACAGTTACTACACACCGTAGAAATATTGCTAAAAAACTTGATATTCATTCTCCGAGCGGTTTGACTATATATGCAATAGTCAATAAGTTAGTTGATATTAAAGAAATAAATTTGTAATCTTTGAACGACAGGACAAAGTTTATTTGATTTGATGTTGTCTTTTCAAAAAAAGTTTGTACTTTTGCAACTTATTTTAACAAAACAATTAACGTATTTATTAACTAAAATCATAAAAAGACATGACGAGTGCTATGATTATCATGGTTGTTGTTTTTGTGATAGGCTACCTTGCTATTGCGATGGAGCATACTCTCAAAATCAACAAAGCCCCTGCAGCATTGCTGTTGGGAATGGTGATGTGGACGCTGTATGTTGCCATAGGAGGCTTTCATGCAGGCGAAAATCACAACGTATTAATAGAACACCTTGGAGATACGGCGGAGATTCTGTTCTTCTTATTAGGTGCCATGACGATAGTTGAAACTATTGATCAACACGGTGGCTTTGCTATTATCACGGACAGAATTACTACAAGAAGCAAACGTAAATTGCTTTGGGTAATTGCAATTCTTACTTTCTTTATGTCCGCAGTTTTGGATAATTTGACAACATCCATTGTAATGTGTGCATTACTGAGAAAACTGATTTACGACAAGAAAGACAGTTGGTTCTTCGGCGGCGTGTTTATTTTGGCTGCTAATGCCGGCGGTGCATGGTCCCCGATAGGTGATGTTACAACAATCATGCTTTGGATCAAAGGAAGTATCACGGCAGGTGGCGTAATAAAAGAGACTCTTTTAGCTTCAATAGTTTGTTTGGTAGTTCCTGTAGCAGGAATATCCATGATGTTGAAGGGAGAATTAGAAAAAACTCCTGAAATACAGACAGGTGAAAGCATATCTCCTATATCTAAATTCCAAAGTAAGTTGGTTTTATGCGTAGGTGTCGGATTCCTTATTTTTACACCGGTATTTAAGACTATAACTCACTTACCTCCTTACATGGGAATCTTACTTGGATTGAGTGTTTTATGGATTTTGACCGAAATTATGCATCACAAACGTCCTGAAGTTTATCAAAGACTCAATATCGGTCATGTAATTACGCGCGTTGATACGCCTTCAGTATTGTTTTTCTTAGGTATATTGATGGCTGTTGCATGTTTGTCCGAGGCTGGTCATTTAAGGTTGTTGGCACAGGGCTTGGATAAGATGGGAAATTTCTACTTGACGGATCTTATTATAGGAGCGTTGTCTTCAATTGTGGATAACGTACCTTTAGTTGCAGCGGCAATGGGTATGTATGATATAGCAGAAGTAGGACATTTCGCAGTAGATGGTGCATTTTGGGAATTTTTAGCATATTGTGCAGGAACGGGCGGTTCTCTTCTTATCATAGGTTCTGCAGCAGGCGTTGCAGTTATGGGAATGGAGAAAATAGACTTTGTTTGGTACTTAAAACATATCTCTATTTGGGCATTGCTTGGCTATCTTGCAGGAGCAGGAGTGTATGTTTTGATGAGTATGTTCATTTTCCACAGTTAAAAAATAGTGTATCAATAATTAAGTACAGGACTTATGACTTTCTGCAGTGCGGATGAAGTTATGAGTCCTGTAGTTTTTTATGTTCATCATACAGGTTCAATAAATATTATCATAATTATTGATATGGTTCAGAAAAAACCAATGTTATGGTCATGATCCATTGAGATTATTGATGAAAACAAAACGAAACAGGTAATTTTTACACAACAATTGCAACGAAAACCTTTTATTCGGTGCTATTCTGAAAGATTTCGGATATTAGAATACACGCTTTACTTACCGAACAATCTGCATTTACTTATCAAAGTTAAGCAATAAAGCAGGTTTAATCGCTATTTTGTAGTGAAACTATATTCTGGTAACGGTTTCTATACCTTCAATCTTGGCAATATTTTCCATAAGGTGAGAGAGATTATCGGCATCGGAGATATAAACCATCATCGTGCCTTCAAAAGTTCCCTCACTGCTTTCCATTGCTAAGGAACGCATATTGATATTCCATACCTCACTGATAACTCTTGCCATATCCTGTAATAAACCTTTGCGGTCAATACCTTTAATTCTGATTCCTGCCAAAAAGGTTATCTTTTCATTCTCACGCCATTTTGCTTTTACGATACGATTACCGTATTTGCTCATTTCATCAACGGCATGTTTGCAGGAAGTCCTGTGAACCTCAATTGCTCCTTCCCTGATAAGTCCCACAATATCGTCCCCGGGTAAAGGATTACAACATGAGGCGGTACGATAAGGCAATTTATCAACATCTTGTTTCATAAGAATCTCTTCAGGATTCTCTTGAATCTGCTCTTTTATTTGTTCTCTGAGCGTTAATTCGGTATGAGTTTTCTTTTTAAACGGATTACGTAAGAATATCCATGAAGAATTTTCATTTTCTTTGACAAAGCAGGTTTTTATAGTGTTGTCGGTTATCTCGTCATAAAAGGCTTTGTAGTAAAGTTCAATAACATTCGGAACATTAACGTATTTAACCAGTCTTTGTATATTTTGCTCGTTCCAATTAATTTTAAGGTTGTCGAATTTAGCCTTCAGTTTTTCCTGCCCTGCATCCTTAAACCCTTGTTTATAGGAATTGACATAATGTTTTATCTCATTGATTGCTTTAGGTGTGCGGACAAAGGAAAGCCATTTCTCTTCAGGATGAGCAATTCGGGAAGTTATTATCTCAACTTGGTCGGCACTGTGGAGTTTATAGTCAATAGGTACAACTTTATAATTGACTTTTGCCCCGATGCAGTTAAGACCCAAATCGGTATGAATATTAAATGCAAAATCCAATACACTGCTGCCGAAAGGTAAGGAAATACTTTTGCCTTTCGGGGTAAAAACCGTTATTTCATCGGTAACGATATTCATCTTAAAGTCATTGACGAAATCAACTGCAGTTGTATTTTGATTATCTAACAGAGTACGTATCTTACTTAGCCAATTGTCAAGACTTTCATCCAACTCACCTTCCTTAACTTCTTTATACTTGTAATGTGCAGCCAATCCCGTTTCGGCAATTTCGTCCATACGTTTGGAACGTATCTGAATTTCTACCCATTTTCCCTGTTTGCTCATAACCGTTGTATGAAGGGCTTCATAGCCGTTGTTTTTAGGTTTTGTAAGCCAATCGCGAAAACGGTCTTTTCTTTGTTCGTACATGGAAGATATGATACTATATACCGAAAAACAAGCTTCTTTTTCTCTGTCCTGCGGAACGTTCAATATAATACGAATGGCAAAAATGTCGTATATCTCCTCAAATTTGACACCTTTCTTTTCAATTTTGCCGAGTATAGAAGTAATGCTTTTAACTCTTGAAGAAATTGTGAAATCATAGTTTCTGTTCTTCAAAGCAACGCTGATAGGCTCGCAAAAATTTTTTACAAAGGTTTCACGTTCCTCTTTAGTATCCTGCAATTTGGCATTAATTTCGTTATATGCAGCAGGGTTAAGGTATTTTGTGGAAAGGTCTTCCAATTCCTGTTTGAATTTATACAGACCCAAGCGATGAGCCAACGGAACATACAGAAATTGAGTTTCACTTGCAATTTTGAGTTGTTTTGCAGGCTTCATGGCGTCAAGAGTTCTCATATTATGCAGTCTGTCGCACAATTTGATTAGGATAACTCTCACATCATCGCCCATTGCAATCAAAAGTTTCCTGAAAGTTTCGGATTGAAGAGAGTTGGATGTATAATCATACACATCTTTTATTTTAGTCAGGCCGTCAACTATAAATGCTACCTTCTCGTTGAATATGTTTTTAATATCTTCCAGCGTATAATCGGTATCTTCTACCACATCGTGCAACAATGCACACACAATAGCCGTAGGTCCCAATCCCAAATCTTCACCTGCAATGCGTGCAACTTCCAAAGGATGGTAAATATACGGCTCGCCCGACTTTCTTCTTGCTCCTTCATGGGCATTAACCGCAACCGTAAAGGCTTTACGTATCATCAATAATTCATCTTTTGACGCTGTATTCCAAACAATTTGCATTAATTTGCGGTAACGCGACAATATTTCTATTTGTTCTTTTTTTTCATCAACAATATACATAGGCAAGAACGGTGTTTAGAAATTAGATTTATAGTATTGACTGCAATACAACATGCAAAAATAATTAATTTTTACGGTATAACCGATGCGGGAAACAGATTTTCTTTGCTCTCAAGGTAAAATTTGTTTATAAATTAAGGAATCTTTCCGTAATAAATGAACTTTGTTTTGTATTGATAATCAGTGAGAAAAAAAACACTAAGAAAATGAAAGAAATCTTTGAGATTTCTGCGAAAATTATTAAGAATTTCGTCAAAATCACACACTTTTTTTTCAATTGTATAAAACATACGATTTCAATATGTTTTAAGCCGTGATATTTTTTGCATTTATTATTATGGATTCAAATTAAAATTGCTTTTTTTTCTTAACTTTGCAAAAAATTTTCACAAAGGGTTACGTATTGTATGGGGAATGAAATTTTTAAAAACGGAAGGATACTGCGTAAAAGGCGAAATGCGGATTTGGAAAAAAACGGAATGTTGCGGCATGACGTTGATTTGTATATGCTTAATACGTTGAAAATAAAAGCAAAGGCAAAAGATTTTTTTACAATAGGTAGTGAGGCGGACTTGTTGTCATTGTACAATTTATGTAAAAGAGAAAATTTCAACAAACAAGGAAAAAAAATCTTTGCTTTGGGAGAAGGCAGTAATACGGTTTTTGCAGGCAGAGAAGTAGATGCTTTAATTGTGAAAATAAATCTTAAAGGCAGGTATTTGGTTAATCATGATAATGAATACGTTTGGGTGGATGTTGCAGCAGGAGAATTATTCAGGGACTTTGTTTTGTGGACATGTGAAAACGGATTCTCGGGTTTGGAGAATTTAGCCGCAATTTACGGCACGGTTGGAGCAGCTCCCGTGCAAAACATAGGTGCTTACGGTTGTGAGGTTAGAGATTGTATTGATTCCGTAAGGTATTTTGATTTGAACGACGGACAGTTTTATACCGTTTCCGCAGAAGAATGTAAGTTTGCATACAGATACTCGGTTTTTAAATATCAAGACGGTTCCAAAATTATAACTAACGTTATTTTCAAATTAAAAAAGAATTTTGTTTTCAACGATTCTTATGAGGCTCTGGCTAAATCGTTTGCCAATGTAAAAAAAACGGATATTACCCCCTTACTTGTCGCTAAAAAAGTAACGGAAATTCGTAACGGTAAATTACCTGACCCGAGAAAATTCGGTAATTGCGGTTCGTTTTTTAAAAATCCTGTGATAAGTAAAGAACACTATAACAACCTCAAGGCAATATACGACGATATGGTTGCATTTGAGGACGGAGATAATATGAAAATAAGTGCTGCATGGCTTATTGAACGTTGCGGTTTTAAAGGGAAAAAGATTAACAATGTAGGTATGTACCCCAAACAAGCACTTATTTTGGTAAATTACGGAGTTGAGAATATCGGATATATTATTTCCTATGCTGAAGAAATAATAAAAACCGTTAAACTCAAATTTGATATAGATTTAGTTCCTGAACCTCATTACGTTTATTAATTATATGAAAGATAAAGCATTGGTTTTCTGGGATAAATTCCTTGAAATAAAAGATCCTTTGATGGATATAGACGAGTTGGATGAAGATAAAGCGGAAGAATTGCTTTTAAAGTTGGACTCTTTGCTAAAAAACTATTCGGAAGGAGTAGAATTTGAGTTGGGAGATTTGACATCTGACGGACGGGAGTTGAATTTCACTGCTTTAGGTGATGAAACATTTTTTCCCGATGTTATATGTTTGATGGAAAATGCCCCTGTTTTGGATTTTTGGCAAATAACGGCCTTCTCCAAACCTGAGGGTAAGAATGTAAGTATTGACTACGAAGGAATATCCTTACACAGTAAAGACATGTTTTTTATTCCTATGGAGAGCGAAAATGCGGTTGATAAGATAGGAATTAAGGTTGCATGTAAGAACTTAAAAAAGACCGATGATATGTTGGCTGCATGTTACTTTTTGTGTGAAAAAATGATAGGAGAATATTATGCAACAACGCTCATTGATTATTTTGATATAGAACAATTGCCTGCAGATTATGAGGAACAGGGATATTTGCCGCTTGATTATTTACCTGATTTCACACAATGGAAGATTGAGCGTATTGAAACAGCTGAATGATGAGAAATTTATGTATTTTTGCAAACTCAAAATAATAGGAAAGATAAGATGTTTACGATATTGAAAAAAGAGTTGAGCAGTTTTATGACCTCATTGATAGGATACATTACAATTATTGTATTCCTTCTGGTAAATGCATTGTTATTATGGGGCATTAATTCAGGTGTTAATGTTTTCGATTCGGCATTGGCTACGTTGAACGGATTGTTTTTTATTTCACCGTGGATATTCTTGTTTCTGATTCCTGCCATTACAATGAAAATGTTTGCAGAAGAAAAGAAAAACGGAACTATAGAAATTCTTTTGACAAAACCCGTAAGTGATATTTCAATAATCATGGGAAAATTTCTTGCCGCTTTGATAATAGTTTTGCTGTCCGTCCTGCCGACAATGGTGTATATGATTTGTATTTATGAATTGGGTTCGCCTAAAGGTAATCTTGACGTTGGAGGAATACTCGGATCGTATCTCGGATTATTGTTTTTGGGAGGAATTTTTGCATCCGTAGGTATTTTCTGCTCGTCTTTGACAAACAGTCAAATAGTGGCTTTTATTTTATCTGCACTTATGTGCCTGACTGCTTACATAGGTTTTGATTTCATAGCACAGATTCCGTTTTTATCAAATTTTGATTTGACTATCAGTAAATTGGGGATTGCAAACCATTACGAATCCATATCAAGAGGAGTAATTGATTCCCGAGATGTAATATATTTTTTGAGCATTACGGCATTTTTTATTCTGCTTACAAAGATAAGTTTGGAATCTCGTAATTGGAAAAAATAAAAATGACAGATAATTATGAAAAATAAAGATATAACTTCGGAATATAGTGAAACTACGGGAAAAATCTCCGACCGAACAACTGAAAAAATGTATAAAAAGACAGGAAAAATAAAGAGTTTTATCAATAAAATAGCGAATCCCGTAAGTGCAAAAGCTGATGTAAAGAAATCGCATATTATACAACTTGTTATCGGGTTAGCGATTATTATCCTGTTGAATATTATCGGTAATTTTATTTTTGTAAAGTTCGATCTGACTCAAGAAAAATGATATTCATTGTCCAAATCGACTAAGCAATTACTTGTAGGAGGGAAAAAAGGTTATAAAAAAGTTGATGATATTATAATGATTCGTTGCTACCTTGACGGAAATATTCCCGCATCTTATAAGGAATTGAGAAATGCAACCAGGGATTTGCTCAATGAGATGCGTTCCTACAATTCGAATATTGAATTTGAATTCATTGATCCTAACGGATTCAAAGATAACAAAACAAAAAGTGAATTTTATGAAAAGTTATTTACCAAAGGTTTTCAACCTCTTTTGATAAAAAATCAGACAGGAGGAAAGTTGGAACAACAATACATTTTTCCTTATATAGAAATTTCCAACGGAAATCAAACTTCGGTAAAATCTCTTATTTCAACGAAGACGGGATTTTCGGAAGATGAGGTTATTAAATCATCAATTCAAAATCTGGAATATACACTTTATTCGGCAATACGTAACATCGTTCAGGGAATCAAACCTTCAATTGCATTTCTTTACGGACAACAGGAGCCTGATGCAGCCTATTTACTTGATATAATACAATCTTTGGATGAAAGTTATACAATAGATTCAGTAACTATCAACGGACAAATAAATGCTTTGATTGAAAGACGATATGATTCTTTGGATGATTCCAATGTTAAGTTTCGTAAAAAGTATGAATGTTTGATAATAGTTAAGCCTTTACAGCCTTTTTCTCAAAAAGATCTGTACATAATAGACCAATATGTTATGCACGGCGGGAAAGTTCTGTGGCTAATAGACCCGTTATCTGCAAGTATGGATTCTTTACAATCGCAGGCACGAACAATGGCAATAAGTAATTTTACCGGAGTTGAGGAAATTCTGTTTTCTTACGGTATTAAGTTGAATAATGACTTGGTAATGGATTTGCAATGTGTAAAAGTTCCTATCGTAACGGGACAATATCAAAACGGACAACCGCAAATGACATTCTATCCCTGGAATTTCTTCCCGTCAGTCAGTCCGACTTCACATATAATCTCCAATAAAATAAATCCGGTTAAATTAGAATTTGTCTCAACAATTGATACTGTTGAAGGTAATAATGAAACTGCATCTTATCCTATTTTACTGTCTTCCGCTAATACGCGTTTGTTGAATGCTCCTGCGGAAGTTTCTTTGCAGATGTTGAAACAAAAACAAGAACCCAGGTTATTTAATCAAGGTTCTAAAATGTTGGCTGTACTGACTGAAGGAAAATTTGCAAGTGCATTTAAA
>JAFUYA010000048.1 GCA_017477025.1 Bacteroidales bacterium
AGGAACAACATAAGGTGGAATTGTGGGCTAAGGCCATAAACAGCAAGAGCGACGTTGTCAAACATACACAAGAGTTTTATGATTATGTAGCTGAAAATGAGAATGTAAGACTGCAAAAGTTTATTGAAGCATACAAAACCATTATGTCCCAAAATTTGGATGCCGATTTAAATTCTCCGCGTCTTAGTTTTTATACCAAGGTCATTATGGATAACAAATCCATTCCCGTTATTATAACCGATGAGTTCAACAATATAACTTTTACGCAGAATGTTGAAACTGATAAAAATCAAAAATTACTTGCAGGAGAATTATTAAAGAAATTTTCCGTCAATAAGCCTTTTGAATACGAAGTGTACGGGATGAAGTTTCGTCTTTATTATACTCAAAGTGTTGCATACACCAATATGAGGAAAGTGTTGGATGATGTTTCCAATGTTCTTTTAAATGAGATTACCGAAAATACCATTCTTGTTCCTGTTATCATAACAGATTCTTCACGCAGTAAGATTTATGTCAGCGGCAACATACCATTGAGCCGACTTACCGAACAAAACAAACAACAGACCATTAAGGATATGACTGAGGATGCAACTCCGATTGAAATATCCATGATAGACGGCAACAAAGGCTACATATATTACAAAAAAAGTCCGACGCTGACCATTTTGAAGTATTATCCTCTGTTGTATTTCTTTGTTTTATTGATAGCTCTTGCTTTGTTTTTTATGGTATTCAGAACGATGAAAATTGCCGAACAAAACAATGTTTGGATAGGTATGAGTAAGGAAACGGCACATCAATTGGGTACACCTATTTCTTCGCTTATGGCTTGGACGGAGTTGTTGAAAATGAACCCTGATAATGAAGTTACCTGCAAAGAAATTGACAAAGATATTCAAAGGCTCAACCTTATTTCACAACGTTTTTCACAAATCGGCTCGCATCCTGATTTGAAGGTGCAGGATATTACAATACTTATTTACAATACCGTATCTTACATGCAACTCAGAGTGCCTAAAAAAGTAAATATTACGGTTGATGTTCCGCTTGTAGATCCTATCGAAATGCCGTTAAACAAACCTTTGTTTGAATGGACAATTGAGAATCTGATAAAAAACAGTGTGGATGCAATGGAAGGAAACGGCAAAGTTATTATTAATCTACAAGATATGGGATCACACATCCATTTGGATATTTCGGACACAGGCAAAGGAATTTCCAGAAACCAGTTTAAGAGTATTTTTAAACCGGGATTTACTACAAAAAAACGCGGATGGGGTATGGGACTTTCTTTGGTTAAACGTATAATTGAAGAATATCATAACGGAAAAATCTATGTAAAAAGCTCGACTCCTAACGTAATTACGACGTTTAGAATAGAATTACCTAAGAAATGAGTTCGTTATATTTGCATATACCTTTTTGTCATCACAAATGTGTTTATTGCGGTTTTTATTCGACTGCACGATATATTGACAGAGATTTGTATACAGAATCTTTGTTGAAAGAACTTCACACAAGAAAGGATTTTATTGACAATTCTCTTCAGACAATATATTTCGGAGGCGGTACTCCTTCGCTTTTAAGTTTGCAACAGGCGGAAAAAATTCTGACAGGTATTGAAAATGTATATGACTTGAGTAATGTAACGGAGATTACCTTTGAAATCAATGCCGAGAATGCGGATGCGGATTATCTTAAAGGATTGAAACGCTTGGGTATTAATAGATTAAGTATAGGAATAGAGAGTTTTGATGATGAAGATTTGCGACATCTGAATCGCAGCCATACTTCTTTTCAAGCCGAAACGGCAATAAAGAACGCTGTTAATGCAGGTTATGAAAATATTTCCATTGATTTGATAAGTAATCTGCCTTTTTCCTGCTTTGAGAAATGGAAGAAAAATTTGGATATATTTATTTCGTACAATCTTCCCCATATTTCTTGTTATACTTTGATGATTGAGCAAGGTACCATGTTGGAAAAACTCATTCAGAATAAGAAATATTTTCCCGTCAGCGAAGAATATGCACTCAAAGAATTTGACTACACGATGAATGTCTTGAAAAAAAACGGATATATCCATTACGAAACATCGTCCTACGCAAAACCCGGATTCCGATCCGAACATAATACGGCTTATTGGACATTTCAACCTTATTTAGGTTTAGGTGCCGGAGCTCATTCCTATAACGGTAACATCAGAGTGTGGAACAAAGAAGATGCGGAGTTATACATGAGTTATTATCAGGGAGAAACTTCTTCAAAAATTCAATCATATGAACTTCTGACTTCTGAAGACAGGTTTAATGAATACGTTATGTTGAGTGCCAGGATGCAAAACGGGCTTGACCGTAAATACGTAAAGAAACGTTTTCCCGAATACTATGAAAACTTTTCTCGAAGGTGCAGAGAAATGATAAATGACGGCTTTCTTAATGAAGACTTGTCGCTTACGCTCAAAGGCTGGCATTTGCAGGATTCTCTTATATTGAATCTGTGCAATGTCTGATGTGATGCAATCAATATGACGGAATCAACGTTTTTTTATTTTGATTATTTCAATATCGCAACTTGTAGTACGTGTTTTGGTTTGATAATTATAGTTTGCCAAATCAGGTTCGCCCTCTCTCAATTCACGCATCTTACCTTTCACATTGACATTAATCATACCGCCGTTTTTGACCTTATTGATCAAATCTTTCGCTTTTTTCTCGTTACAAATAAAGCAGTATGCTTCTTCGGTATATTCGTTCAAATAGGTTTGGACATATATTGTAGGAATGCCGTTGTACATTCTTAAAGTTGCCCCGTCAAGATTTATATCCGGAGTAATTAATTCGGTAGTACAATCGCCGCAGTCATCATCGGAACAGCCTGAAAAGGTAAGAGTGACAAAAAACAACAATATAACCGACAGTAATTTCTTTAATTCTCTTTTCATATACACACTTCATATAATGTTACGAACTGCAAAATTAGAAAATTATACTTATATTTCAAAAAAAATGTGTTTTTACGGCAATATTCATTAAAGATTTGTACGTTTTTATTAAAGAAATTTTCGTTTTCAGTGACAAAATTTCTTTTGTTTCTCCTATCAATTTTTCCTTTGTGGCAGTTGCAATTTTTATCAGACAATTCTGTTCGTATGAATACATTTAGTGATTTTAATTTGTCAAAAAAGGCATTGGTACAAAAAATTATTCTACCTTTGCAATCTGTAATTATATGGTAAGAACCGAATAAAAATATAAGTTTTATGAAAATTGCGTATAAGAGTCTTATAATCACTACTTTATTATTTTGTTTTTTCAATGCTGATGCCCAATATACCAAAGTGTTAATGCAAAAAGCCGATAAAGGAGATCCGTCTGCACAAATGTTTTTAGGACTTTGTTATCAGGAAGGTAACGGTGTTGAAAAGAATGATTCTTTGGCGGTATATTGGTTTGAGAAATCTGCTCGCAAAGGTTTATCCGAAGCACAGGTGATGCTCGGAAATTGTTACAGATACGGTAAGGGAGTAGAGAAAGACAGCACCAAAGCATTTGAGTTGTATGAACAGGCTTCATGGTGCGGAGGTTCTTTGGGTTTGGATGCATTGGGAGATTGTTATTATTACGGTATAGCGGTAGAAAGAGACGTTATAAGAGCAAGATACTATTATTCCAAAGCAGCCGAACGCGGTTATAAGAAATCAAAGATTAAATATAATAAGATTCGTTTCAAAAAAGATGAAGACGAAATTTTGGATTTAGATTAGATTTGTTTTAAACGCATATATAACCTAAGTAAGATTATCGTCGGTACAAGTTCTTTGTACCGATTTTTTTATTATGTTAATTTTTTTATTGGTGATGACTTTTTATTATGTGTGAGATTCTTTTTTGAAGCAGTTGATACTTTTTTCTATTTTGCATAAAATTTGGTTGTTCTTAATTTTTTCAGAGCAGCATTTTGGTGTTTGATACGTTTGGTGTGGGGATAATAGGTATAGATATGCTAAGGAGCGGTAAAAAATATAAAGGAAAGGTAAAAAATATTAAAAGAAACGGTAAAAATTTGCAAAAACAGGGGTAAAAGTATCATAAAAGAGCATAAAAAACAGGTAAAAAGGAGATTATTGAAAGAATTGGATAAAATTTTTTATTATTGTTATTCAATCGATTAGCGGGATTATGATAAAAAAAGTTTGTGAAAAATTTGG
>JAFUYA010000049.1 GCA_017477025.1 Bacteroidales bacterium
AAAAATTACTACACGGGATGCTCTGCCTTCGTAATTAGTTCCGATGTTTTTGCGTTAAAAAAGATAGGTCTTAAACCAAGTCAGAAGATAGATATTTATAATGGAAACCTTGAATGTAAATTATTTAAATTTGAAATGTACGAAGGTAGTAGAAAAAATAAAAATATTAATAAAATAAATGATATATAAGAAATTAAATATTTATGATATAGTATCATAAATTAAATTAAAAAATATGATAAAATTAATATTCTGATTTTATCATATTTTTTTTAGATACTTATAATATAAAGACTATAAAGTACCTTTATATAAATTATAAATATTATAAAAATACAAATCTAATTTTATAAAAAACAAAAAAAAATGCTAATAACTCATAAAAGATTATTATATTTTATATCTATACAAGTAATAGTAATACTCTTTAATATAATTATAGAAATAAAAAATATTCCACGTGAAACGGTAATAAAAAAACTGAAGTATTTTTATTACTCCAGTTTAAAGCGGTCTGGACGAGACTCGAACTCGCGACCCCATGCGTGACAGGCATGTATTCTAACCAAGCTGAACTACCAGACCTATTCTCTATTAAGGTAAGAAAGTCATAAACTCACACTCCCCTTTCGAATTCGTTTGCAAAAATACAACAAGTTTTAATTTTGACCAAATAAAAATTAAAAAAAATTAAATATATCCACAATAGTAATTTGTAAATAATTAATAATTAATATTTTAAATTTACTTAATAAAATATATAAACATTTAAATATAATAATAATCAATATAAAAAGTAAAAAATAAAGATTTATAAACCATTTTTAAATAAAACCTTCAATAAATTATTATTTTATAAAAATTTTCTCAATGATTTCTGAAAAAAAATGTATGATTTCTGAAGTTTTCACAGACTTTTTGATAAAAACCATACACATTTTTTTCTAATAAATAAATGTATCATAATTTTAAAAAAAATAAAAATTATCAATCATAAAAAAAATGAAAAATATATCCCATCCCCTATTTTCTTCTTATAAAAAAATGAAATATAATAATTCTAAACTACTTGAAATTTAAAATAATCAGGATAAGAATATGTTAATAATAAAAATATTCAATTCTAAATGTTAAAAAAAGTCTTGATTTTAATAATTAATATTTAAAAATCAAGACTTTAATATTGTAATTTTTTTTTACTTTATTTAATTAAACCTAACTGTTTGCTTAAAGAAAGCATTTTTTCTATTGGCCTTTTAGCATTTATAATAGTTTCTTCATCTAAATTTATCTCATACTTCTCTTCTTCAAGCGAAGCTAAAACCTTTTCCATAGTATTTAACTTCATGTGACGACAATCATTACAAGCACAACTCTCCTTTTGTGTTACAACAACAAATTCTTTATCCGGATTATCTGCCTGAAGCTTGTGTAAAATACCGTTTTCAGTAGCAACAAGAAACTTTTTACAAGAGCTTTGTTTAACATACTTTATCATACCCTGCGTACTACCTACATAATCAGCAATTTGTAAAACTGCATCATTACATTCAGGATGAGCTATAAGCAAATGATCAGGATATTTCTGCTTCATCTTAAGCGTATATTCAGCAGTAAGCAAATCATGTACTTCACAGCTACCGTGATATAGTACCATATTACGCCCTGTCATACGATTAATGTATCCTCCTAAATTTTTATCAGGAGCAAATATAATCTTCTGATCTTTAGGTAAAGAATTAACAATTTGAAGTGCATTTCCAGAAGTACATATTATATCACTCAGTGTTTTTATTTCAGCACTACAATTAATATAAGAAATAACTATGTGATCAGGATAATTATCCTTAAACTTTTTAAATTCATCATAAGGACAACTATCAGCAAGGGAACAACCTGCATTTAAATCAGGAATAATAACCTTTTTATCGGGATTAAGAATTTTTGCGGTTTCTCCCATAAAATGAACCCCGCAAAACAAAATAATACTTTTGTCAGTCTGTGCTGCCTGTTGTGCCAGTGCTAATGAATCACCTACATAATCAGATATGTCTTGAATTTCGGGAATCTGATAATAGTGTCCAAGAATTATAACATTCTTTTTTCTCTTTAATTCTAAAATTCTTTCTCTTATTTCCATAATAATCTTTTTAATTACACTCTTTCAGTTCTAATTCACCTTTATACTTTATTATTTTATTTATATATAAACTAATAATATTTAATAATGGTGTTAATTTTGTTAATAATTTACACTATCAACAATTGTTGTGCAAAGATACTAAATTTATGAACATAATTTTATATATTTACTAATTTATTTTAATATACTAATTTGCAATTATATAGAATACTGTTTTCAGAGTTATTAACATTATTAACAATTTTATAAATTATCGTAATTAACAAGTTATAAATGTTTATAATATGATGAAAAATAGTTATTTAAACTAATATTTTTGAACAATATATTTTTTTTAAAACTAATTCACAATATTATTATACATATATTCACAGTTAATTCACAATACTTTTTGTTATAAATTATTCTTGTTCTAAATTAATTTGCCCTACACTTAAACCAATAATAGCATTAGAAATTCTTTTTTTATATGTATATGTATTTATTACATCGCTTTAATTTACTGTTATTGAACAATTATTTAATATAAAAATGAAAAATATCATATTTTATGATTTTTTTATATTAACTTTGCAGTGTTAAACTATATTTAAATATCTAAATATAATGTCAGAAATTATACCAATTGCTTCGGATCATGCCGGATTTAATTTAAAGGAACGGATTAAAGACTATCTTCAAGACAAAGGATTTGAAGTTAAGGATTTTGGATGCTTCAGTGATGAAAGTGTTGATTATCCTGATATTATTCACCCTATTGCAGATCAAATCAATAATGGTAATTATAAATTCGGTTTTATAATGTGCGGAAGTGGAAACGGAGTCAGCATGGTGGCTAATAAATATCAAAATATTAGATGTGCATTATGTTGGAATACTGATATTTCTGTTTTGGCTAAGAAACATAACAATGCAAATATTATTGCGTTACCTGCCAGGTTTATTACTTTTGAAGATGCCAAAGGTATTATTGATGCTTATTTGAGTACTGATTTTGAAGGTGGAAGGCATCAAAGGCGTATAGAGAAAATACCTATAAAATTTGATTGATTTTTTTAATGAATACAAGTGACTATAGATATTTTTTGTCAGATTGTAAAAAAGTAATATCTGAAGGTAATATTATTAAATCGGATAATTATAATCGTGATATTATTCTTTCTGAAATATTTAGGAATAAAGAATATATTAAAAAGATAACTGCAAATATCCGTAATAAGTTTATTAATAATATTGCTGATAATCTTGTAGCTTTTGATAAGAATTTTTCTTCTAATGGAGGTATAATTAACTGGTGTATTGATTATAATGATTTTCTTTCTAAGTTTGAAAAGGTTTTATCAAAGCATAAAATAAAGAATATAAATATTTTTAATTCTTATTTTGTTAAAGAATTAGGAATTGAAAAATTTATTGAGAACAGGGATTATTCTTTTGATAATGAAACTAAAGATTGTATTGTTTTCACACCTCAATTCGGTATTGTAAATACAGGTAGTTTGTTTCTTAATTTTAATTCTGCCTATGACATGGAACTTGTATTAAACGGCAGAGTTAAAATTTTTATTCTCTCTTTATGCGACTTTCTTTTTAAACCTGAAGAAATAGAAATTTTCTCGTATTTAGATTCAATTTATAAATACGGATTGTCTTTTCCTTATCTTACTTCTCTTTATACTCCTAATCCTGCGAAAGAGGAAGAAAATGTTTATTTGTTTTTAATAGATAATGGGCGTAGTAACGTACTTGAGAATAAAGATATAAGAAGTTCTTTGACATGTATTAATTGCGATGCTTGTAAAAGTGTATGTCCTGTTTTTAATGTAATAGGAGATGCTCCTTACAATAATGTTTTTTCAGGACCTTTAGCAAATGTAATTCTTCCGTTTATTGAAAATACTGAAAATTATAAACATTTGTGTTTTTCATGTACTTCATGTGGAAATTGTTCGGCTGTTTGTCCTGTTAAAATACCTATTTCTGAAATGATCACCTCTAATAAAAAGTATTTTTTTGAAAATAAATTAATGTAAATTAGAGATGAAAGGTTTTCAAGAATATTAAAAAATTTTGTTTTATCAAGGAAGAAAATGAATTCAAAAAGATGGCTTAAGAATTTTAAATTTAGGAACTTAAGTAATGTTGATATAATTGATGAGTATAAATTCAGTAAATCTTCCTTTAATAAAGAATATATTAGTATCAGAGATGATAAATAAAATTACTGATATTGAACTTAAGAATTTAGCTTTCAATAATATAGAATTGTTTATTGAAAGAGTTGATTATATTGTAAGTAATTTGTTATCAACAATTAATGAGATTGAAGCACTCAAGAAGTTATTGACAATGTTGGATATTACAACTTTACGGGATGATGATTATAGAGAATCACTTGTTAAAATAATATCTCAAAGTACTTATATTGTTGATAATAACAAAGGAATAGTAGCAGGAGTATGTATTTATTCAAATTTACTTCCTGTTTTGAATACTTTAGAACTTGATAAAAGAATACGTAGAGTTGTTGTTTCCGGTGGTTTTCCTACAGGACAATTGTCTTTAGAAGGAAAATTAAATGACATTGCCTTTGCAATTGAAAACGGAGCTGATGAAATAGATGTGCCGATAAACAGAGGTCTTTTCTTTGAAAATAAAAAAGAGATGGCAATTGAGATAAGTGCAATGAAAAGTATTATATCTCAAAATAAGGAGGTAAAATTGAAGGTTATACTTGAAACATCTGAATTGAAGAGTTATGAAAATGTCTATAATGCTTCTATGATTGCAATGGAAAATGGTGCAGATTTTATCAAAACTTCTACCGGTAAAACAGGAAAAGGTGCGGATGTTTATTCTGCTGCTATTATGATGTTGGCAATTAAAGATTATATGGTTGCCAATGGCAGAATAGTTGGGTTTAAAGCTGCAGGAGGTATAAGAAAAAGTAGTGAAGCATTGAAGTATTATGTTTTGATGCAGTATTTTTTTGGTGACAGTTATATTAATAAGGATAATTTTCGTATAGGTTGCAGTAATTTAAAAAATGATATAATTGATAGTATAAAAAATAAAATAAACTAATTTTACAATGAAACAATTAAGTGCTAAATTAGGTAAAGCTCCGCTGTTGGAAGAAGAGCGTCAGACAAAAGCATTAGGAATTTACCCTTACTTTCGTCCTATCTCATCAGATCAAGATGCAGAGGTTACAATAAACGGTAAGAAAGTCTTAATGTTCGGATCAAATTCGTATTTGGGACTTACCAATCATCCTAAAGTCAAAGAGGCAGGTATTGAGGCAATTCGTAAATACGGAACAGGGTGTGCAGGCAGTCCTTTTTTGAACGGGTATATGGATATACATGTTGAATTAGAAGAAAAACTTGCAGCCTTTGTAGGAAAAGAAAAAGCTATAGTTTATTCTACAGGATTCCAATCTAACTTAGGAGCTTTGAGTTGTATTGTAGGAAGAGGTGATTATATTATATGTGATGAAAGAGATCATGCGTCTATTGTGGATGGAAGAAGATTGTCATTTGCTACTCAGTTGAAGTTTAAGCATAATGATATGGATTCTTTAGAGGATGTATTGAAGAAGTTGCCTGTAGATGCTATTAAATTGATCGTAGTAGACGGAGTATTTTCCATGGAAGGGGATATTGCTCCTCTGCCGAAAATTGTTGAGTTAGCGGAGAAATATAATGGCAGTATTTATGTTGATGAGGCTCATTCTTTAGGAGTCTTAGGAAAACAGGGTAGGGGAGTTTGTAATCATTTCGGAGTGACGGATAAAGTTGATATTATTATTGGTACTTTTTCTAAATCTTTGGCTACCATAGGAGGTTTCGTTGCTGCTGATGCAACAGTTATGGATTTTTTGCGTCATCATTCAAGACCGTATATATTTTCTGCAAGTATTTCACCGGCTGCAACGGCCAGTGTATTGAAAGCTTTGGAGATTATACAACAAGAGCCTGAGAGACTACAAAATCTTTGGGATATGACTAATTATTCATTAAAATTATTCAGAGATTTCGGCTTTGAAATAGGGCCTACACAGACTCCTATTATACCTTTATACATCCGTGATTTAAGAAAGACATTTACAATTACAAGAGATTTGTTGGAAGAAGGAGTTTTTGTTTCTCCTGTTATGCCCCCGGCTTGTCCGCCTGAAGATACACTAATTCGTTTTGCACTTATGGCTACGCATAATAAGAAACAAATTGACGAAGCTGTAGATAAAATTATTAAAGTCTTCAGACGATATGATATAATAAAATAGTTTCATATTGAATATCTGATTGCAGAGTTTATTTTAGAATACTGTATCATACTTGATATTATCAGATATAAGGAGTGTTTTCACGTGAAACTATAAAATGTTTTTGATTTTATTTAGTTCATTTTGAGAATTATTAAGTAACCGTTAATAATGAGTAATATTACCATTAAGGAAGTTCCATATAACAAAGGAAAATATCGTTTTACTTCATCAAAGTTATTTAATGACTTTTTGGATTTTCCTAATAAATTGTTTAAGAATGATAAGATGTTTGTACCTTGTCTGTTAATGGATGAAAGGCACACATTCAATAAAGCAATTAACCCTGCTCTTGCATGGTGTGATTATAAAATATTCTTAGCATATAAAGATGGTAAATTAGTCGGAAGAATTGTAGGTATTGTTAACAATAAAGCAAACGAGGTTTGGAAAAGAAAATATATTCGTTTCGGTTGGTTTGACACTATTGACGATATTGATGTTGCCAAAGCGTTGTTTGTTGCCATTGAGCAGTGGGGTAGGAGTCGGGGATTGACGCATTTAGTCGGTCCTATGGGATTTACGGATATGGACAAGGAAGGGATGATGATTGAAGGATTTGATACTCTTTGTCCTATGGCATCTTTGTATAATCCGTCTTATTATCCTTCACTTGTTGAGAGAATAGGTTTTAGTAAAGAAGTTGATTGGATTCAGTATGAAATGCCTGCCTCACAGCCTGTGCCTGAAAAAATGAGCAGAATTAATAATCTGATTAAAGATAAATATAATCTGCGTATTGTTGAGGGAATGAGCAAAGACGAGTTGGCAAAACAGTACGGTAGAAAAATATTTTATACTCTTAACAAGGCATTCAGCGGGCTTTACGGTTATGTTCCTTTGACTGAAGATTTGGTTGATTATTATATAAAACAATACTTAGGGTTTCTTAATAAGGATTTGATTTGCTTAGTTGTTAATCAAAAAGATGAGGTTGTAGCATTCGGAATATCAATGCCTACTTTGTCTAAAGCACTTCAAAAATCAAAGGGTAAATTGTTCCCGTTCGGATGGGTACATCTATTGAAAGCGTTGAAGAATTATGATTATATTGACTTGTATCTTAACGGCGTTGATCCTGATTGGCAAAATAAGGGAGTTCATTCCATATATTATGCACGTATGAACGAAAATTATATCCGCCTTGGCAGTAAAACGGCAATTGCCAATCCTCAATTAGAAAGCAATCAGGCTTCTCAAATTTGGGGAAAGTATGACAGTCGGATAGCAATCCGCAGACGTGCATACATCAAGGAAATATAGTTTCTGTATATCAAGTACCGTATATCAAGTATCTTTTGTTGAATATATAATACGACTGATAATTGCGATGAGAAAAGTTTTAGTTACGGGAGCGAGCGGATTTATCGGCTCAACATTAGTGGATTTATTGTTAGAAAATAAAGACAATGAGGTTTTTGCAGGCATAAGGAAGACATCTTCCAAGAAATATCTGCAAAATTCGGCAATAAGATTCATAGACCTTAATTATAATGACGTAAATTCATTGAAAAATCAATTGGCAGGAGAGGGGTTTGAGGTGATTTTTCATTTAGCAGGATTAACTAAGGCAAAGAATAAGGATGATTTTTTTAAGGTAAATTTTGAATATACAAAGAATTTAGTTGATGCTATAAAAGACTTGCCTGTAAAATTAGTTTATATGTCTTCTTTTGCTGCTCACGGTCCTGCAAAATGGGAGAGAAAAAACGGAACGGATATATTTACTAAAGCTAAGATTACAGATATAAATGAACCTAATACTTGGTACGGCAAGAGTAAATTGAAAGCGGAAGAGTATATTAATCAAAATTGTACCAATAAATATCTTATACTGCGTCCTACAGGTGTTTACGGACCGAAAGAAACTGATTATTTTGTTTATTTTAAAACAATCAAGAATCATATTGATGCTGCACTTGGCTCTCCTAAGCAAAGATTAACATTTATTTACGGAAAAGATTTATGTAAAGCATGTGTTGCGGCAGCTGACAGTGAAATGAGCGGCAAGACATATTTCGTTGCTGACGGAAATCTTTATCTTGATACGGAATTTGCACGTATTACAAAAGAAATTTTAAACACTTGGGTTATAAGTATTAGATTTCCTTTGTGGATTGTTAAAGGCATTTCCTCTTTCTTGGATTTTATAGGCAGAATTATCGGTAAGCAATTCACACTCAATAAGGATAAATATAATATTCTTGCAGCAAGAAATTGGGATTGTGATATTGAAGACTTGAAAAAGGACCTTAATTTTTACCCTGATTACAATTTACAGAAAGGTTGCCGGGAAACAATCCAATGGTATAAAGCAAATAAATGGCTGTAATGTATTTTCTTAATTTATAGTATAAAATAGATTTGCAATAATCAACAAAGTATTTTCTTATGGTCCGCCGTTTGATTGTGAATCAATGATATGGAATAAACGGACATTGTAATTGCAGATAAAAGAATCAACCCTATAAAACACAATGTTATTATAGGGTTGATTCTTTCTGTATATGCTGTTCTTCTTTTAAAGAAGAAACGGTCGTTTATAACAATCCTTATTTCGTTTTAGGAGTTAAATCTTTTATAACGTCTCCGTGGTCTTTTATTATCATACGGTACCATTCTTCAGGGTATTCAGGTTGATCCGGAAATACACAATCTCCTTTACGATAACCTGTTTCCTGGAATTTTCCGTCTTTTTCTTTCTTGATGTTTCCGTCGATATATTTTACAAGTAAGTAATTATATAAATCACTCCATGCAGCGAAAGTCTGATTTCCTTTTGCAACACAAAAATCAGTCAATTCATTGCACATTTGTTCAACATCGTCCATACCTTTTATTCTGCTGTCCAATTGAGCAACCTCATCAATGTAAGTGTTTTCCAAGTTATTCTGTACTTTCTGCAAGTCCTTAATCATATCTACCCAACGGGTATATACATAGTTGGAAACCTGATTGAATTTCCAGAATGCAGATGTAGGGGAATATTCAACCATAGAGCCGTTACCTACTTCAAAGCAGTGAGGGACTTTGTTGATGGATCCGAACATAGGAGTATAAACCGTAGTATAAGTATCATCAACACCGAACCACAAAATACCTTTAGCTTTGGCAGGCATCCAAGAACGTGTTTGGGCAACAAAAGAGAATCCTGTCTGTTGGGTGGAAGTTGCTCTTTCGTGAACGTATGTTTGTCCGTCAACAGTGAAAGACATAGGACGCCAACGGTAAGGACATTTGAAAGGACCTGCACCTAAATCCTTACTCATATCCATAGCTGTGCCTTGGTAGTAATCTCTCATCAAGTCCATTACCTGTTTTACGGTTACTTTGCTGTCAGGTTTAATCCACAAAGGCATTCTTTCTATATTAGCCTGTCCGAGTGTTTTACCCATAGCATAGTCTTCGTATTTGTGCATGGATGAATTTATACGGTTGAACATAGCATAAACTCTGGCTTCGCAACCTCTGATACCGCTGAACGTCAAAGGAGCGTATGTATCGGAAAATGAAAATTCTTCATCCTTACCGTTAAACCAACCTTTTTGTCTTGCAAACGTGATAACATCATCAGCATAAACGGTAGTTACGTTTTTGTCAAATATTTTCTTAATATTTTTGTAGGAGATGGCTGATTTGTCTTTCTTTTCCTGTGGGAAGGTTGTGATACGTGCTTGATTAGCATGACCGCTGACATATCCGTCAGGAATCATTCTTGCTACCCAAACAGCACCTTTGTTACCTTTTCCCTTGCCGATAAGTTCCATAATCCAAACCTCATCACCGTCGGCAATTGAGAAACTTTCCCCTTCAGATGCGTAGCCGTAAGTAGTCATAAAATCAGCTATTTGTTTGATGGCCTCACGTGCAGTTTTTGCTCTTTGAAGAGTCAGATAGATAAGGGAACCGTAGTCAATACCGTTACCCAAGTCCCAACATTCTTCTCTTCCGCCGTAAGTTGTTTCACCTATTGCCAATCCCCATTCGTTCATGTTGCCGACTGTTGTATAGGTTTGGGCAACCTGAGGGATTTTGATTAACGGTTTGCCGGTATCCCATTCGATTATTTGGATTAATGTACCTTCCGGATACATGGCTGCACGTTTGTAATAAAGCTCTCCGTACAATGTGTGAGAGTCTGCAGCGTATGTAATCATAGTTGAACCGTCCCTTGTAGCCCCTTTAGTAAAAAGGAAATTGGTACAAGCATCGGTTACCGAACTTACCGTCATCGCAACGGCAAACAGCAAACCTGCCAAAATACTTCTTTTTTTCATTGTTCTGTTGTTTTATATAAATTATTTTGTTTTTCTTTGATTTGCTTTGGTACTTGATGTCTTTTCGGCCGATTTTGACTTATTGTTTGTAAATATTCCCAAAACGGCAACGAACGCAGTAATAAGCCAACTGATCCACGGCTTACCGTCTTTGTTTTTATTGGAAACTTTTTTACGGTATGATAATCCTGTGCCGGGAATACCTACGGTGTAATTAGTTCCGGTTTTACCTACGGTTGCTTTCGCGGATTTATTGCCGAAAGATAAACTTGCTCCGTTTTGACCTATATTAATGTATATGCCAGGGAAAATTTTTATACGTCTTGTTTGCGGTGCATAGTACCGTCTCCGTTTTGTTGTTGCCATAATTAACAAACTAAAGTACCGATATTTTCTCCTTGAACGACTTTTCGCAGATTACCTGCCTTGTTCATATCAAATACGTAAATAGGAAGGTTATTTTCCTGACACAATGCAAATGCCGTTAAGTCCATGACTTTAAGTTTTTTGCTCAAAGCCTCGTCAAAACTTAGTTTTTCGTATTTAGTTGCCGTAGAATCTTTTTCAGGATCTGCAGTATAAACACCATCAACTCTCGTTCCTTTCAAAATAATATCGGCTTTAATTTCAATGGCTCTCAATGTGGAAGCCGTGTCGGTAGTAAAAAACGGATTGCCCGTACCGCCACCGATGATAACAACCTTTTTATTTTCCAAAGCCTCAATTGCCCGCCTTCTACTGAAAGCCTTTGCTATCGGCTCAATGGAAAGACCTCCCAAGAGTTCCGTTTTTACACCCTGTCGCTCCAATTCACCTTGCAGTGCCAAAGAGTTAATCATTGTTGCCATCATTCCCATATAATCTCCCTGCACTCTGTCCATTCCTTTAGCCGATCCCTGTAAACCTCTGTATATATTTCCGCCGCCGATAACGACTGCAACTTCAACACCCTGTGTATGTATCTCTTTAATCTCGTTACAATACATTTCCAACATATCGGAAGAGATACCGTATGCTTGGTTTCCCATTAAACTTTCACCCGAAAGTTTCAATAATATCCTTTTATATTTCATTGTTAGTGAATTTTTACAGTGCAAAGATAGGAAATTTTTTTATTTTACGTAAAATAAGCACTTTAAATATTATTAATTTTCCTTTTCGGGCAGATATGACAGATTATGTATGAAAAATTCCGCTGCTTTTTCAGTCAAAAAGATAGTTTCGGCGGAAGAGAAAAAAGGAAATATAAATTATTATAAATGAAGAGATTAAAAAACAGTGTGATTTCTGAAGTTTTCTTAATGATTTTGACAGAAATCACACACTTTTTTGCAGAAATCATTAAGAAAATTTTTGCGTTTATAATTATCAGTTTTTCAATAACATTTTTCGGTTGTTTTTCCTGTTAGTTTTTTGGTAATTTATTCCCAATTGATGCTATGGGATTCAGTCTTTGAAACAGAATAAAAAATGTCCTGACAACAATCGGCAATATTATTTTCCCACTCATACCTATAGTAAAAACATTTGCCGAATGCCTCTGCATAGTTGTATGAAGTATGTAATGTGTAACTGTATCTTCCCAAAAGTAAAAAATCAGTCCGTTAGGATAAAGCAGTAAAGATTTCCTCACATAACCTAAAATTCAATTGTCATATATTGATGTGTTTATGCAAAAAGTGTAATAAAGCCAAATTAAAAGCAGTAACTACTTGTTATCTTATAAAAATTTTGTACTTTTGCAAGCAGATATTCAGTGCAGTTGCTGAATAATATGGCATATTAAAGCATTACGCTTATAATTTTACTGTAATAGTTAGGAATCCGACAATTCTAAATACACATTAAGTAAAAGCGTAATTGCTCATTGGGATCAGTTTCTCGTGAGCTTTTACTTATTTGGATGTGTATGGTAGTCGGAACCTCTAATTAGCAAGTAAGAACATTTAAAGGCTCACTTCTTTTTTATGTCGTGTAATTAATATATCAGACTTATTTATCACGATGAATAGTAAGACCATACACATTGGGCAATTAATCAGAGAAGAACTACGACGGCAGGGCAAAACAAATTCATGGTTTGCTGAACAGATGAGTCTACATGTGCGGAGTGTTCAAAAAATATTCGGGAAAGAATATGTAGATACGTACCAGCTATTAAAAATTTCAAAAGTTTTGCAAACAGATTTCTTTAAATACTACTCGGAGCAATTGAATGAGACGCCCGATTAAGCCACCTGCCCATATTGTTCATATAAATTTAAAGTATAATCATATAAATATGTATAATTTAGCAAGTAAAAAGAAACCAAATTATACAGATAGCGTAGGCACAAATTAAAAACTGTGGAGATATATGAATGTAAAGAATTTTGAAACCCAAATTAGAGAAGTATTTGGCGAACAATATGTCAAAGTATTTCTTAAGAATGAAGAAGAGAATGAAAAAGTACAGAAACTTCTTATGAAACTTGACGGTGTAAAAACTGTAAACATTACACCAAGCGAAAGTAAGGACAATCCTAAAATGACCCTGACAGTTTATCCTAAAAAAGTGTTTTCTGCAGAAGAAGTAGAGGAGTCTATAAAGGCAGCGTTGTCTAAGTATTTTAATAATTAAAGACGGTAGGAGTATGAAAGCGTTAGTAAAAATAGCGTTGTGCGGTGGTTTATTATTATGTATATCAGGTGTCAAAGCACAAGGATATTATAATGTTACTGTCCGCAAACAAACTGACAAAATAGAGGCGTTAAAAAATGCGAAAGGTAGTTTTCAGCCTTTGAGTGACGAAGAAATAAGCAGAGCTATAAGGAATAGCCCAGAATTTAGAGCAGCAGAACTCTTCACTTCTGAAAAGCTTGAGGCAGATGAATATTTTAACGCAGGTGAATACGACGTTGCATTGGAGTACTATGAGGATCTGTTGAAAAAAATTTATGTATGGCCATACGAATATAGAGATTATGTTCGCAGAACCATTAACACAAAAATTAAGTTATGTAAAAGAAAACTTAACAAAGAATAAATCCAAATAAAGGTGTATAGAGAATATGAATCTATACACCTTTTTATTATACATAATTCAATCTGTAAGTATATTATAGACTTCTTTTATTCAAAACAAGTGTTTGTAATTTATCAATTTAATGTCTGAAACGGTGTTTTCCATAGTGCCGGCATAGATAACGGTTTTATGTGATACAGGTTGTTTTATGAGAAATGCTGTTTTTTTCAATGTTTTTTCAAATACGGAGTTGTAAGTCATTGAAGATTTGATTTCAAAAGCAGATAATTCCCCTTCTTCCAGTGATAATAAATCTATTTCGTTTTGATTTGAATCTCTGTAAAAGTACAAATGCGGTTCTTTTCCCTGATTTAATCGGTGTTTTATAAATTCAGACACAACGAAATTCTCAAATAATGCACCTCTTAACTTATCCCGGGACAGTTGGGATGTTGTTTCAATATTCAATAAATAGCATGCAAGTCCTGTATCACAGAAATAAAGTTTCGGAGATTTGATCAGACGTTTGCCGAAATTATCATGGTATGGCGGAAGCAGATAAACAATATACGAAGTCTGCAATATTGAAAGCCAAGATGTTATGGTGTTGGCAGTAACCCCCACTTCGTTTGCCAATTGTGAGGCATTAAATACAGAACCAATCCTTCCGGCACAAAGTTTTAAGAAAGTATTAAACTGCATAATATCTTTGACTTGTAATAGTTCCCTTACATCTTTTTCCAAATAGGTTTTGACATAAAAAGGATACAACATTTCCGGGATATTTTTCTTTGCACATACGGCAGGATACAATCCGTTGAACAGAATCTCGTCCAAAGATGTATCTTTTGTGTATATGTCTGCAGCTTCATTGTACGACATAGGCAATAATTCAAACAAAGCAACACGCCCTGCCAGTGATTGCGTGATATTTTTCATTACCTGAAAGTTAGAACTTCCCGAAAGGATGAATTTTCTTTTGGGGTTATTATCCACAATTCCTTGAATATAAGAAAATAATGACGGAACTCTTTGTACTTCATCCAGTATAATACCGTTTTCCGTCTGATTCAAAAATCCGACAGGGTCGTTTTCGGCGTAATTCCTTACATCCAGATCTTCTAATGAGAAAATGTCGTAATCACTAAATAAATGTTTTATCAACGTACTCTTTCCCGATTGGCGTGGTCCGGTAACACAAATAACGGAGTAGTATTCAATGGCTTTTAATATAACTCTACTTATTTCTCTTTCAATTATTTCCATCGTTTTTATGCAAATCTGAAATTGAATTGCAAAATTACATAATTTCTTTGTAACTATCAAGTAATCACTGATAAAAATATTATACTAATGTATGTAATCCTCTGATAAATTTCATTTGTTATTTTATTCAACAATCAATTTCATTGTCCTCTCACTGATTTTAACGTAATAAATTCTTCTGATTTTTCAGTTAAAAAGACTGTTTCGGCGGAAGAGAAAAAAGGAAATATAAATTATTATAAATGAAGAGATTAAAAAACAGCGTGATTTCTGAAGTTTTCTTAATGATTTTGACAGAAATCACACACTTTTTTGCAGAAATCATTAAGAAAATTTTTGCGTTTATAATTATCAGTTTTTCAATAACATTTTTCAGTTGTTTTTCCTGTTAGTTTTCCGATAATTTATTCCTAATTGACGCTATGGGATTCAGTTTTTGAAACAGAATATTACCCCTCCTGCGGAAACAAATCATAGGACATAGATGTTTTACTGACAGATACAAAAAAGTTTCCGTTACACAACTCAAAGTATGCAGAATGTCTTGCTGAAATACAAAGAATACCGTAATACCTATTGCCAATAAAAAATAAATTCGTAATTTTGCAAGTCAAAGTTTATAGATAATAACAAGAAAATATAATAAAAATGGATTTTAAACAGGCGATTTTGGAAGGTATTCCGGATTATTTACCGGCTAAAAAACCTTATGACACAAACATTAACCATGCTCCTAAACGTAAAGACATACTTACAAAGGAGCAGAAGAAGTTAGCGTTGAAAAATGCGTTAAGATATTTCCCTGAGAAGTTTCATAAAGAACTTGCACCCGAGTTTTTGGAAGAGTTGGAGACATACGGACGTATTTATATGTATCGTTATCGTCCTGATTACGAAATGTACGCACGCAGTATTGACGAATATCCTGCAAAATCCCGTCAGGCAGCGGCTATTATGCTTATGATACAAAACAATTTGGACCCTGCGGTTGCTCAACATCCGCATGAGTTGATTGTTTACGGCGGAAACGGAGCGGCATTCCAGAATTGGGCTCAATATCGTTTGGCTATGAAATATTTAGCAACGATGACTGACGAGCAAACATTGGTAATGTACTCCGGACACCCTATGGGATTATATCCTTCTCACAAAGAAGCACCGCGTGTTGTAGTAACGAACGGAATGGTTATACCTAACTATTCAAAACAAGACGATTACGAACGTTACAACGCTTTGGGTGTTTCTCAATACGGACAGATGACGGCTGGATCTTATATGTATATTGGCCCACAAGGTATTGTGCATGGAACAACTATCACAGTACTGAACGCAGGTCGCAAAGTTTCTAAGCACGGTGAAGGTTTGGCAGGCAAACTATTTGTTACAGCTGGTCTTGGTGGCATGAGTGGTGCTCAACCAAAGGCAGGCAATATTGCAGGTGTCGTTTCCATTACGGCAGAAATCAATCCGAAAGCAACATATAAGAGAAAAGAACAAGGTTGGGTTGATGAGGTTTATTCTAATCTTGACGAGTTGATGGCAAGAGTGAAAAAGGCACAAGAGAATAAAGAAGTTGTGTCTTTTGCATACGACGGCAATGTTGTAGATTTGTGGGAATATTTGGCAGAAAAGAATATTAAAGTTGATTTAGGCTCTGATCAAACTTCGCTTCACAATCCTTATGCAGGCGGATACTATCCTGTGGGATTGACATTGGAAGAAAGTCAGAAGATGATGGCAGAAAACCCAACACAATTCAAAGAAGAAATTGCCAAGACCTTACGCCGACACGTTGCAGCAATAAATAAACTTACTGCAAAGGGAATGTATTTCTTTGATTACGGCAACGCTTTCTTGTTGGAGGCTTCTCGTGCAGGTGCGGACATAATGAAAGAAGACGGAACGTTCAAATATCCTTCATATGTGCAGGATATAATGGGTCCTATGTGCTTTGATTACGGTTTCGGGCCTTTCCGTTGGGTTTGTACGAGCGGAAAACCTGAGGATTTGGACACTTCCGACCATATTGCTATGGAAGTTTTGGAGGAGATAGCAAAGAACTCTCCGCAGGAAATACAACAGCAAATGCGTGATAACATCCAATGGATAAAAGGTGCGAAAGAAAATCATTTGGTTGTCGGTTCACAGGCGAGAATATTGTATGCAGACTGCGAAGGCCGTACAAAGATTGCGTTGGCATTTAACAAAGCAATCCGTGAAGGCAGAATTTCCGCTCCTATTGTATTAGGACGCGACCACCACGACGTTTCCGGCACGGATTCTCCGTTCAGAGAAACATCCAACATATACGACGGATCGCAGTTCTGTGCAGATATGGCAGTACAAAACGTTATCGGCGATTCGTTCCGCGGTGCTACATGGGTAAGTATCCACAACGGCGGCGGCGTTGGTTGGGGAGAAGTAATCAACGGCGGATTTGGAATGGCTATTGACGGAACTCCTGAAGCAGACCGCAGAATAAGCAATATGCTTTATTGGGATGTTAATAACGGTATCTCAAGAAGAAGTTGGGCAAGGAACGAAGGTGCAATGTTTGCCATAAAACGTGCAATGGATATGAACCCTAATCTGACTGTAACCATGCCGAATTTAACCGACGAGACATTTATCAATTCTTTATTTTAAAGATAAGCAATAAATAACCGATATTTAAAAAGGCAGAGATTATTTCTCTGCCTTTTCTTTTGATTAGGATTTTTATTCAACAATTAGTTTCATGGTTGCGTTGTTTGCTTTAACGTAATAAATACCACTTTCTAAATCCTCAACATTAATTTCCTTAACACCCTTAATGTTTTTAATAACCTTAACACTTTGCCCCAAAAAATTAATTATTGTAACATCTCCGTCTGCATGAATAGTTACTTTATAGTTTGCAGGGTTCGGATAAATTGAAACGGAATTGTTTTCTGTAATTTCTTCTATGTCACTGTCTTCATTTTCACAGTCTTCAACAATATTACATTTAGACCATGACCATTTACCAGGTGCATTCTTATAATTATCTCCTGCTCCGCAAGGGACGATAAGTGTAACTGCACCGAACGGAAATACATACTCTCCCGGTGGATTGAATGTAAATTCATAAGTGTATGGAGGTATTTCACTCAAACATATTATAGTATCAATGTTTTTATCGTAACTGAAGACTACCTCTTCTATTTCTTTTAGATTTGACGGCAGGGTTATTTTCCTTAAACTGTTGCACCTCAATAATGCTCCTGTTTTTAATATCTCAACGGAATTAGGACATATAATCTCTTTTATCTTTGATGATGCACATAGATATGGAGGAATAACTTTTACTTCTTCTCCGATAGTTATTTCTTCTGCATAATTAAAGTTGAAACTGCCGTAAAAGTCAATCAGCGTACAATTAATTGCAGTGTAATTTACTTTCTTTAGTGATTTACATAGATCAAACGGAGTTCTGTCTATGGAATCAAGATATTTAGGAATAGTTATCTCTTTAATGCTATCGCAAGCAGAAAAAGCATCTGCACCGATGTAACTTAAACTGTCAGGCAATGCAATCGCTTTTAATTTTGTAAAGTAAAATGCTTCTTTACTTATATATCTTACAGTGTTAGGCAGAGAAATACTTTCCATATCTTTGCAAAGTGCAAACGCTCTGTAACCTATCCATCGTGTGTCATCTTTTATTGTATATGTCGTATAAGAATTTGTTGTATCTGTTACGCCTATTAGGTATGTATCTGCATACCTTAATCCATTAATAACAGGCAAACTGTCGCAGCCGTTAAAGACTTCCTTGCCGATAGATGAAATGCTGTTAGGGATATTTATCGTTTTTAGGTTAGTGCAATTTGTAAATGCCCTATCTTTTATATAATGAATACCGTCAGGCAATTCTAAGGATTCCAAATCTTTACATCCATTGAATGCATTTGCACCGATGCCGACAACATCATAGGTTTGTCCTTGATAAGTTATTTGTGCAGGAACGGTGATATGTCCTTTGTAATCACAGGTATTCTGTACAACTTCAACAGCTACCACAGTACCATCAGGAACTTTCCATTCTACAATCTTGTATGCAAGAGTGTCTATGTAAATAGTTAATGCCGATACACTTAAATTCATAAGGAGTGCAATTACAAATCCTAACATTTTTAAATTTACTTTTTTCATTTTGTTTTTCACTTTGTTATCCCATTAAGCTCATCGTTTTTGTGAAGTAGTAATTTATTGAATCTACTTCGGATTATTAAGTTAATTCTTATGGAGAAGACATAAAACAACATCGTGAACTTTATTTCATTTGTCTTTTGAAGGCCTAGACACACCTGTGTTACACAAACTAGTAAAAATCCACGACAAAACATCGTTATTTTTACTGCAACCCATTTTTGTGTAACACTCATTACTATGAACGTGTTTTTTGAAAGTGTCTAGTTTCCAAAAGACAAAAATTTGCAATAGCGTTCAAGACACTGTTGTCTTTCCACAATTGCAAAAATACAAAAGTTTCTTGAGATATAGGAAATTATTTGAATAAATTTAAAAGTAACGGTAAAGGATGTTGAAAGAATGTAACTAAAAACTATTATGTGAAAAAATTTGCAGATTGATTACATCAAAACAATTGCGACAATTGATTTTAACTTTTTTCATTTTTCTATCGTTAAGGTCGGCATAACTTGAAATATTTTTGGTAAAAGTACGATTATTTACCTTAATTGCAAAGAAAAATACAAAAATTTAGTAGTTTTGCAAGTTCATTAAGTAATGAATAATTAACAAGTTAAATAAATCACAACAATGAAACAGTTTTTTAAATTCCTTTTTGCATCGTGTTTAGGCAGCGGTTTAGCAATGATTCTTTCTTTTTTCGTTATCGCGGCAATAATAACTTCAATGATAGCTTCCCTTTCCAAAAGCAGCGATAACGTGAAAATAAAGGACAACTCCGTTTTGGTAATAGACCTTTCCAAACCCGTATATGACCGCGAAATAGAAGATATTTCAGCAATGCTTTCAACGGACGGAATAAACAATAAAGCAATAGGACTGACGGAGTTTATACAGGTGATTGACAAAGCAAAAAATGACAAAAACATCAAAGCTTTAATGCTTAATCTCGGAATGTTTCAAGCCAACGGCGTTGCAACTGCACAAGAGATAAGAGAAGTTTTGGAGGATTTCAAAACAAGTGGCAAAAAGATTTACGCATACGGCGATATGATTGACCAAAAGTCTTATTATATTGCAACCGTTGCAGATAAGATTATGATTAATCCTGCAGGTATGGTAACTTTGTCGGGAATGGGCGGAGAGATTATGTATTACAAAGATTTGATTACCAAATTGGATTTGGACGTTGATTTGATTCGTCCCGTAAGTAATGCATACAAGTCTGCAGGTGAAACATACACGATGAACCATATGTCTGATTCCAACCGTTTGCAGACACGTCAGTATCTGAATTCCATTTGGAGCGTTCTTTCTTCGCAAATGGCTCAATCAAGAAACATAGATGAGGCAAAATTCAATGATTTGATTGCTTCTTTGCAGGGATTTCTTCCTCAGGATGCTTACAAGAACAAACTGATTGACTATCTCGGCTTCAAATCCGATTATAAGGATACCATAAACAAGTACGTTACGGCACAAAACAGGCTATCTGCCAAGACAAAAATAAACTATATCGGTTACAATACATATCGCAAAACGATAATTGACATAAACAAATCGCAAAATGATAATATTGCCGTTGTATATGCTTACGGTAATGTCAATCAAGGCAAAGGCAGCGATTTGAGTATAGGTAGTGAAACGGTATGTAAAGCAATAGAGAAAGCGGCAAATAATAATAAAGTAAAAGCTATTGTATTGAGAGTAAATTCTCCCGGAGGCGATGCCGTAGCAAGCGAGTTGATTACCAACGAAGTAATAAAGGCTAAAAGAAAGAAACCTGTTATTGTTTCAATGGGCGATATGGCGGCATCGGCAGGCTATGAGATGTCTTCAAATGCAAGTTATATCGTTGCAAATCAAACAACCATTACGGGATCTATAGGAGTTTTCGGCGTTGTTCCTAATTTCGGAAGAGCATTGAAAAATAAGATAGGAATAACCTTTGATACCGTTAAAACACATGCAAACAGCAATCCTATGAGTCTGTTCGTTCCTATGACGCCTGAAGCAAAAGCGATGATGCAACGCAATGTGGAGAATTTTTATACTAACTTTGTTTCCAAAGTAGCACAAGGCAGGGGCAAAACTCCTGATTACATTAATTCTATTGCGAAAGGTAGAGTTTGGAGCGGTAAAGATGCCAAACCTTTGGGACTTGTTGATGAATTCGGAGGTCTTAAAAAAGCAATTCAAGTGGCTGCAAACAAAGCAAATGTGAAGAATTATGGAATAGTTACTTATCCAAAAACTCAGAGTATCTTTGATCAAATCATAGATAATAAATCACAAGAAGTTAAGATGAAAACCCTTACTAAAGAATTGGGCAAACCTTACTCTTTCTTCTTGGAGTTAAAAAATATAAGCGATATGCAGGGCGTACAAATGCGTATGGATTATATTATTAATTTTTAACGTAAATTGATTTTGTATGAAAAAATGTGCGGCATTGTTTCTTTGTTTTATCTTTCCTTTCCTTTTAGTTATCAATGAGGTAAAAGCGGAGAACGATACGGCTTATGTGTTTTTCAGTTGTGATTTTGAGGATACTTCTTTGTATACAAAATGGTATCTGGATAACGGATCGTGTGCTAATAAGTGGTATATCAAATCATTGAATGGCGATAAAAATAATGTTTTATTCGTTTCTTCCGACGGGAATGACTCTTCATACAAAAATTCTTCATCAACGATAGTTGCATATACGCAAGTGGATTTGCCTTCTGCGGATAGTATTCTGTTGGAAATGGATCTCAATCTCAAAGGAGAAGGTACTGATTATTTAAAAGTATTTTTGGCACCTTTGAATACGACATTTTCTCCTAATACTTCCAAAGACGCTAAAGGATTTGCAACGAAATACTATAAAAATAATGCGTTTAAGTTCTATGTTACCGATAATTACTACGTCAATGACGTTACAAACGGGCAGAGAGTAGCGGCTATAGTTGAAAATACTTCCCGCTGCAGTTCGGCAAATCTTGTTTTTGTGTGGAGAAATGACAACACCGTCAGTTTGCCTCCTGCTCCCGTGATTGATAATATTGAACTGAGGGCGAGAATCAATATCATTGCTGCGGATGTTTGCAAGGGAGATGATTTTCAGATAGGAAACCGTGCAATAAATCAAAGCGGTTTTTATTATGATACACTGCAATCCGATGATGGTTGTGACAGTATAATCGGCTATAATGTCATCATACATGATGAATTTGCAGAATATAAAGATGCGGAAATATGTTTCGGCGAGTCTTATGTATTATCCGACGGTACCGAACTGACAACTTCGGGACAATATATTGATTCCCTGACAACGACTAAAGGTTGCGATAGTATTATATATTTGAATCTTGCAGTTAATGATGTGTATGATACCGTCATATATGATACTATTTGCAACGGAACGGTTTATACAAAGTACGGATTAAATGCAGTAAATCCGGGTACATATTCCGATACGTTACAGAGTCGGAACGGGTGTGACAGTATACAAACCGTGATTCTGACCGTTAATGATACCTACGAAAAAACATATTTCGAGATGATTTGTACAGGAGAAACTTTTTCAAGATACGGTTTCAACGAAACAACATCAGGATTTTATACTCATGAGTTAAAAACACTTGACGGTTGCGATAGTATTATTCATTTGGATTTAAGAGTTGCGTCCGTAGTTGAGAAAGAAATATATGATACTATTTGTCAAGGGCAAATATATTCACGCAGCGGTTTCACGGCTACGGAAAGTGGCGATTATGTTCTTAATCTTGAAACAGAAAGCGGTTGCGATAGTATTGTAACCTTGCATCTGACGGTTAATATTTCTTCTGTTGATGCTGATAATTCCGAGATTGTAGAGATATGTCAAGGAGAGAGTGTAGAGTTTTTCGGTAAAATACTCACAAATTCAGGTCATTACGAACAAATATTGCAAAATATTTACGGATGTGACAGCGTTGTTGCAATAGATTTAAAAGTCAATCCCGTATATCGGGTAACGGATTCCGTAACTATAGGATCGGGTAGAACATATAAATGGAACGGTAAGACATACTCCCAAAGCGGTGATTATATTGATACTCTTTCGAGCATAAACGGTTGCGACAGCATTGTAACTCTTTGTTTAACAGTGGAATCTTCCATATTTGAAGTAAGTAATCAACAAGAAATCAGTATTTTCCCTAATCCTGTCAGAAATGTTTTACATATAAAACTGCAATCTTCTGTCAATCAGGGAACTATATCTTTGATAAATTCCGACGGATATGTTATAAAGGACATAGAAATCACTGCAAACCAAAGAGATGTAATTATTAATTCAAGTGATTTACCTGAAGGGCTGTACATTGTAAGAATAATCAACGATAGTTTTACTTTTGAAACAAAAGTACTCATATTGTAACAGGTTGTAATCCGTATTCTAAGACATAGTACCTTTTGTTGTGACAAGTTGTGTTTTAAAAGAGAGTGCAGTAAAAGATCTTATCCACAGAAATATTGATACGTTCTAATTATTTGCAAATTAAATCGTTAAAAAATAGCGTGATTTCTGACAAAATCATTAAGAAAACTTCAGAAATCAGGGACTTTTTGTCCGAAATCACTGACAATTTTTTTATGATTATAAATAATGGGTTGCACTATTATGCGAAAACGGATGTGAAGCAAAAGTTTTTGACATCAAATAGTCCTTTGTCGGAGATCTTCAATTCAGGAATAACCAAAAGAGCGAGAAAAGCCATTGTCATAAACGGAACATGAAAGCGACATCCCAGTTCCCGGGCAAAGTTATTTAGTGATTTGTATTTTTCTGCAACAATTTCTACCCTCTCATCAGTCATTAATCCACCGAAAGGAAGGCAAAGAATCTCTTTTTTCTCCTCATCTACTGCACATATACCACCTTTGTTTTCAATAAGTTCATTAATTGCTTTAACAATCATGGAATCCGACGTTCCTATGGCTATAATATTGTGAGAGTCGTGGGCGATGGTTGAGGCTAATGCTCCTTTTTTCAATTCAAAACCTTTAATGAATCCGACAGAAGCTTTGCTTTGGTTATAGCGGTTATATACTACTATCTTCAATATATCATTCTCAATATCCGACACAATGTTATTGTTTTTGATATTGGCTTTACAGATTATACTTTCGGTGAAAAGTTGTTTATCTTTTGCTTTAATTACTTTAATTGCAGATGATTGTGCTGTACATTTAATATCTTCCTCCTTGATTTTTATTGCATGAAAATTGTTCGGAAAGTTTTTCTCTGTATTATCTAAATCATTGTAATCAAGTGTATTATCCGTAGAATTATATACACATTCCCCGTTTATGAAAGTAAGAATAACATTCATGTCTTGCAGGTTATCAACAACAATCATGTCTGCTGAATCGTTAATTCGCAGCAATCCAATGGGGAGATTATAATGTAAAACAGGGTTTAATGAACTTGCTTGCAGAATGTTCCATAAGGATAAGCCCTTTTTAACAGAGCGTTTGACAAGTATATCTATATAGCCGTTGAGCAATTCATCGGGATGAATGTCATCGGCACAAAGCATTACATCTTCGGGAAATTTATCAATAAGCGGATACAATGTTTCGAAATTTTTTGCGGCACTGCCCTCTCTGATAATAATCTTCATTCCCGCATTTATTTTTTCTTCCGCTTCTTGTAAAGTGCTGCATTCATGGTCAGTAGATATTCCGGCTTTTGCGTATTTTATCAAATCCTTTCCGCTAAGCATCGGGGCATGTCCGTCAATCGGTTTTCCGACTTCTTTGGCCGCAAGGATTTTGGCCATGACTTCTTCATCACTATTCAATACCCCAGGAAAATTCATCATTTCTGCTAATCCCACTACTTCATTTTCAGATAGTAATTTTCTGACTTCATTGCTGTTAAGAGAAAATCCCGATGTTTCAAACGGAGTCGCCGGCACGCAACTCGGGGCTGTGAAAGCAAAATGGAAATTACGTTTCCTACTGTCTTCTATCATGTAGTCAATCCCCTGCATCCCGCATACATTTGCTATTTCATGGGGATCACACACACAACCTATAACTCCGTGGCGAATGGCTACATCCGCATAGTGTGACGGCAGTAGCATGGAACTTTCGATATGGACGTGGGAGTCAATGAATCCGGGCATAATATAAGGAGCGTTATTTTCCAAATCCGTTATAGGAACTATACTTGCTATTTTTCCGTTCTTGATATGTAGTTCTCCATTTGTAATTTGCTTATTTACAACGTCTAATATATGGCCTCTCAGAATTTTTTCTCCCATTGACGTACCAAAGTTAATGTTTTACGGTATATAATTGAAATCTAATAAGATATATAGTTATATGTTTTTATAAGAATGCAGCATTCATTCCTGATTTTTTCAAAGGTATGCATATAACGGGTACTTTGGCAAATCTGACTACATCCTGTGCCCTCGGGTCTGCCGCAAAATCCGTAGTAATGTCTCTTCCCATGACCATGCACAAATCAACATCATTTTTCTCATCATTCATATACCGTATGACCTCATCTGCAAAATCCTTACTTTGAGCAAGGGTCGGCATTCTTACTATTTTACACTCTACCCCTTTTTGCAAGATGAAGTTTTCCGTTGCAGATGCAGTATATTCCAGACGTCTGCGTTGATCCGTTTCTATACCGTCCCAAGAACCTATTAAAATGGTAATCTTGGCTCCGTATTCTTTTGCCCATTTAATTGCATTAGGGACTTTTTGTCTTGAAGACAGATTCAACTCCAGCGGGAGAAGAATGTTTTTTATAGGTTTGGGTTCGATGTTTACCGCAACGGTCATCAAAGAAATCTCTGACGTGCGGATAAGTTTATGGGTATTTGCTCCGATAGTGTTGAGTCCTGTGTTGGATGTGCCGACAACTAATAAGTCTATTGCGTTGTACTGAATGAATTTGTTGATTTCATCCGCTATACGTCCTTTGCTGATATACGGAGTAACATCCAATCCGTAAAGAGTTTTAATGTTTTTCTTAAGTTCTGCAAAATGGAGAATCTGTATATCTTCCTGCACCTCCTGTTGTCCCAAAAGTTTTCCGAAAAAACCGATTTCTTCACTGACATGCAATAAAGAATAGTTTGTGTCGGAGTCTTTGAACATGTATTTGCAAAATTTAAGACAGGCATTCAGACTTAAATCGTTAAAATCTGTTGTTATCAGGATTTTTCGCATGGTTGTTGTTTATTTTTTACCTTTTATTATTAATCTTTTCGGGTGCAAAGATATGCAATTATTTGTACTTTTTTGAGTAAAATGGGTTTTTGTGCAAAAAATCACAAACATTCTTGTCAATTTGACAACGTCTTATGTTTTTTTTGTTGAAAATATTTCTGCTTTTACTTATTTTGGTTTCATATTACTTATCTAACAAGGAATTTTTCGTAATTTTGCAAAAACTTTACAGGCAATGACAAGCAATTTTGTTGATTACGTAAAAATATTTTGCCGTTCGGGTAAGGGCGGTAAGGGATGTATGCATTTGCTTCACGCTGCTAAAGAGTTCAAAGGCGGACCTGACGGCGGCGATGGGGGAAGAGGCGGTCATATTATCCTGAAAGGCAACGCTCAATTATGGACTTTGCTACACTTGAAATACACAAAACATATTTTTGCACAGGACGGAGAGGCAGGGGGACAGAACTTGCGGCACGGAGCAAACGGAGATGACCGTATAATAGAAGTGCCGTTGGGCTGTGTTGTCAAAGATGCCGAAACTGGTGAGCAATTGTGTGAGATAACAGAAGACGGAGAACAGAAGATATTGTTTTCAGGCGGGAGAGGCGGCAAAGGAAATGATTTTTTCAAATCTTCTACTAACCGGATTCCCCGTTTTGCACAACCGGGAGAGGAAGGAACGGAAAAATGGGTGATAATAGAATTAAAAATTCTTGCAGATGTAGGATTAGTAGGCTTTCCTAATGCAGGAAAATCAACATTGCTTTCCGTAGTCAGTGCCGCCAAACCGGAGATTGCAAACTATCCTTTCACAACTCTTGTGCCTAATTTGGGAATCGTTAAATATCGTGATGACAAATCATTCGTTATGGCAGATATTCCCGGAATTATTGAAGGAGCAAGTGAGGGTAGAGGTTTGGGATTACGATTTTTGCGTCATATTGAACGAAACAGTATTTTGTTGTTTATGATTCCTTGCGACACGGAGCGGGATATTAATGAAGAATACAATATTCTTTTAAACGAACTGCATACTTACAATCCCGAATTATTACACAAGGACCGTATTCTTGCAATTACCAAATGCGATATGATGGACGAAGAGATGATTAATGAGATGAAAAAAAATATTTGTGTAGATTGCGAAGTTTATTTTATATCTTCCGTTGCTCAACAAGGAATAACCGAGTTGAAAGACGCAATATACAAAAAGATTATCGCACAATAAACATACGTAAAGCAACATAATAGAACAAGACGGCAAGTAAAGAAATATTACCTGCCGTCTTTTGTTCAGAGTTACTTACTCTTACTTATTTAACAATTAATGTTTTTTGTTACACCACCGCATTTAACACAATAAACATACAAGGCAAGTTTATAATATCTTTTAATAATAAATTTGTAATGATGTAAATTTTCAAATTATACATACATTAAATAAAATTTTATTTGTATTTTTGCAAGTGCAATAGTGCAAATAAACGAGCAATAACTATTATTTCGTATTCAAAATAAACCTAGGAAATTTATTTTTGATAATTGAAATAAAATGTTCAGATAAAACCTGGATTTTTATATCCATTATGATTTTAATGTTTATCACCCTCGGTGTTAAACTTTCTATAATGGATACGGTATTTCTCCTAGGTTTTACCTGAATACGAGTAGAAGAGTTAAACACCTTATTTATTTCTGTATTATCAGTAACGATTGATAGTTTTTGCAAAAATTATCAATCTATGTCTGATAATAAAAATTTGAGAAATGCCAACAGAGCAAAGAAAGATGAATTCTACACTCAATTAGAAGATATTGAAAAAGAATTAAGGCATTATAAACAACATTTCAAAGGAAAGACTGTTTTGTGTAATTGTGATGACCCACGGGTAAGCAATTTCTTTACCTATTTTTCACATCATTTTGAATCGTTAGGATTGAAAAAACTTATAACTTCCTGTTATAAGAACCAAGATATAGATTTGTTTTCGCAAAATTCATCAGATAAAGCCGTATATTTGGAATATACTGGCGACAAAAACGGAAACAAAATACCCGACAGAGAAGAAATAGAAGTAAAACCTTTGCATGATAACGGAGATTTCCGCTCCAATGAATGCAAAGAACTATTGAAGCAAGCGGATATAGTAGTTACCAATCCGCCGTTTAGTTTATTCAGAGAGTATTTGCAACAAATCATTGATTTTGATAAGAAGTTTTTAATAATCGGCAATTTGAATGCAGTATCTTATAAAGAATGTTTTAAATTAATTAAAGACAATAAAATGTGGTTGGGTGCGAGTATTCACAGCGGTGACAGAAAATTCGGCGTTCCTGATGATTATCCATTAAATGCTGCAACCTGCGGAATAGATGATAAAGGACAGAGATTTATAAGAGTTAAGGGCGTCCGTTGGTTTACTAATATGGACTACAAAGAGCGTCATGAAGACTTACCTTTATATAAGAAATATTCAGAAACAGACTATCCTAAATTTGATTATTACAATGCTATAAACATTGATGCAACGGCGGATATACCTTGTGACTATGATGGCTTAATGGGTGTTCCTATTTCATTTCTTGATAGATATAATCCTGAGCAATTTGAAATCGTTGATGGCATAGGACGTTACAGTATGCTCACAGGACCGACGGAAGAAACAAAGGGTAAATATCTTACAAAGGTAAATGATAAGCCTAAATTTGCGCGAATAATTATTAGAAGAAAGTGAAATAATATGGAAGTAAAATTGCACGAAATAACCGTAAGACAATTAGTTGAGGGTTATGAAAACAGAGAAGATGAGGGCGTTGTTGGTTTCGGCGGGAAATTAGACATACGTCCGCCTTATCAAAGGGAATTTATCTATTCCGCAGACAAACAAAAAGCCGTTATTGACACAATATTCAAGAATTTTCCGCTGAATATAATGTATTGGGTCAAAAGAGATGATGGTACATTTGAAGTTATGGACGGGCAACAGCGGACTATGAGTATTTGTGAGTATTATTGTTGCAATTTTTCAATAGAAAAGGACGGCTATTTGAAAGGTTACGACAACCTTACCGACAAAGAGCAGGAGGATTTTCTCAATTATAAACTTATGGTTTATTTTTGTGAGGGCAATGATTATGAAAAATTGCAGTGGTTTAAGACAATAAACATTGCAGGCGAGGATTTGTCCGACCAAGAAATGAGAAACGCAGTGTATAACGGCTCATGGGTGAATAATGCAAAGGTTTGGTTCAGCAAAAAAGTGGCAGGATGTCCAGCATACCAGGTAGGAAGCCCGTATATTGCCTCTTCGGTGAAAATAAACCGCCAAGGGCTTTTGGAACTTGCGATAAAATGGATAAGCAAGGGCAACATCAATGAATATATGAAACAACATCAACATGACAAAGACGCAACGGAACTTTGGAATTATTACAAAAGCGTCATTGAGTGGGCGGAAAACCTGTTCGGAAAGCCGAGAAAAGAAATGAAAGGCTTACCTTGGGGAGAGTATTACAATGAATACAAAGACCAAGAGTTTAATCCTGAGGCTATTCGGCAAAGAGTTGATTTCCTAATGCAAGACGAGGAGATAGAAAACAAAAAAGGTATTTATCTTTATGTACTTGACGGAAAAGAAAAGCATTTAAATCTGCGTCAATTCCCTGAAAACATCAGAAGAACGGTATATGAAAAACAGGAAGGCAAATGTTTTGTCTGCAAAAAGGAATTTGAGTTTGAAGAAATGGAGGGCGATCATTGGAAATCGTGGCATAAGGGAGGAAAAACGGAAATAGATAATTGCAGGATGCTTTGTCGTGACTGTAATAGGGAGAAATCGGGAAAATAAATTGAAGTATGTTTGATTGTTGCCTGTATTTATCAATGTGAAATATGGAATTATTGAGTGGTTATAGTGAATCAGACACCAATAACAGGACCTTTTCGGAATGATTCTTTAAGAAAAACTCAATTCTTTTGCGATATTGCATTATTAATATCGCAAAAGAATTGTGTGAAATGCGTATTATTCGTAATTTTTACGGGCTTGCTCTATAAAATATATTACCTCGTCAGCCACTCTTTGGGGAACGTCAATTTCCATTAAGTGTTTTTCACCGTTAAGCATCACGTAATGGCAGCCTTTTACGATTTGCCAAACGTACATGTTGCTGTCGTAATGGTCTTGAAAGAAAGGATCTTCGCTGCCGAACAAAAAACCGACGGGAATATCGCAATTCTTCAAATCATTTTCGCATTCCTCCAAACTGTTCCACAATTTTTCGGGACTGCTTGCGTATTCCTTTATCGCCCAACTCTCCGCCATATCTTCTTTGTGCAGAGCATTCATTTCTTCCATCTTTTCAGGCAATCCTTTCTCAACATTACGAATAGCGGCAGCCATCATATCTTTTGGATTCTTCAAAAGGTCAAACCATTTATCGCTAACCTGTTTTTTAAGATGCGGAGCAAGGAAGAAACTTGCGAAATCAATCAACATATCTCTGTGATTGCGGAAAAGATACCAACCCGGAATTGTTCCGTGACACTTACCTGCGTAGTGAAATTTCTTAATTCCCATCTTTGTTGCGAAATCGTAAACATCTTTTCCCCATTGTTTTCCCCAATGTACCCTACCTTGTTCGTCTTTTTGGTCGGTAATGCCCGTAAATCTCATAACTATGCCGTAAACGTGGTATTTTTCCGCCAATTTTTCCAACACGGGTTTAAAAGTGTAGAAAAAGAATGCACCGCTTATCACGATTTCTTCATTTTTTTCGCCAAGCTCCAAATAAGTAAGCTCCGCTCCGTTGTCCAATACAAGACTTTTAGCCTCGCCTTTGATTTTGTAATCTTCCATTGTTGTAATATTTTTTTTATTGTCAGTTGTCTGATTTTTCTGCCTGCAAAATTACATCAGTATTTTTAGGTAACGCTTATCCGAAAATAATCAAAAATTATCTTTCAGTAAGAAAATCCATATTTCTCACGGATATAATGGCACTTATTATTATCTTTGCATCGTAAAAACAAAGAAAAAAGTATGTAATAAGCGGATAATGTATTTTAGTTTGTGGAAAATTTTTTTACAACGCTGAAATTTTAGTTGAAAAGACCGACTTATGCATATAAAAAGACGGACTTTTCAGGTGTTAAATGCCCTTGTGAAAAAAAAATCTCCGCTTACGAAGAAAAAGTTTTCGGATATAATGATATTTATTCTTATCCTTGAATCGCAAAATAAAGAAAACAATAAAATAATGAGTACAAATAATACGCAAATAAAGCATCTCGGTTTGGAAAATGTGGATTTAACGGAGATAAAAACACGGCATAAAGATGTTTTCCTGTATGATGATATATTAATTGCAAAGAATATCTCCAAAGAAAGTTCTCAAACCGTTATAAAAGAGGGAGAAACGTATCGTACGGGCGAATATCGTATTTTGAAAATCACAAACGGAGAAATCAATATTACGCTTAATCTTAATACTGTGGCTGCACACAGCGGAGATATATTATATATAGGTAAAGGAGTGTTGGTTCAGATGAATGCCGTCAGTAATGATACTCAGGCTGTCGGAATTTTATTCAGCGAAAAGCAAATAGCGGAGAATATTATTGAGAAAAATGTCGCCGTTGTCATTCATCCCGAAGAAAAATACGCAAGATATAACGACAAATTGTTTGATTTGCTTTGGCAAACCTCGCAATCAGAAGATTTTCGTATTAATACTATTCTGTATTTGTTTAAAGCATACGTTTCGGATGTGTTTTTTATGATAGGACAACGGAATTTGCAGGAAGAAAAAGTAAAATTGTCGCATTCGGAAGACATTTTCAAACGTTTTCTTGTCTTAGCGGACCGTTACGGTGCTAAAGAACGAACAATAAGTTTCTATTCGGATAAGTTATTTATTTCGGAAAAACATTTGAGTTTTGTTGTCAAAAAAGAAAGCGGACAAACGGTGAAGCAATGGCTTAACAAACAAGCCGTATTAGAAGCAAAAATACTGTTGAAACATACGGATATGACAATATACCAAGTGTCCGACGAATTGAATTTCCCGAATCCTGCGTTTTTTACTAAATTCTTCAAACGCTTAACGGGAATGACGCCCAAAGAATTTCAGAAAAAACAGTAGTTATTGAATAAAAAAAACATAAAAATGAGGGCATCATCACATTATAATAAGATATCGTCTTATAATTTAATTATATCTAATTTTACTGTAAATAACTAATCACGAAAAGATATAATATCAAACAATCATTTTAGTTTTTGCAAAATACTTTTTCATAGAAAAAAATAGCACTGAATCAATTTTTTAATACCCTTGCATATTTTTATTTTAAAACATACGATATTATGAAAAAAATATTTGTTTTCCGGATAATGATTATTCTTTGTCTGACTGCCATCGGCCAAAGAAATGTCCTGTTTGTAGGAAACAGCCTGACTTTTTATAATGATATGCCGACAATGTTCGAAAATCTGGCAAACACAAAAGGACAAAATGTAGTAGTTACGCAATACACCATAGGCGGAGCAGGTTTGCATGATATGCAAAGCAATGCTGATTTATTAAATTTGTTTAATCAACCGTGGGATTTTGTTATTTTGCAACCGGGAACCAGTGAATCCGGTGGAATGGGAGTAGGTGTTGATTCTTTAACTGCTATTGTCAAAACAATGCGTAGAAGAATTTGGAATGTGAGTCCTTGTGCTAAAATTTGTTTATTTGAAATTTCCAACGGAATCTATTTTCAGGATAATACTCCTATGTGGGATTATTATTTCACAACTCAACCGCTTATAAGAAATGTAATCCATAAAGTTGCAGAGGCTGCAAAGTTGCCGTATGCACCGGTAGGAGAATGTTTTGTAGCATATTATCAGGGTAGAAATGATTTACAATTACATAATGACTTTAATGATGTTCACCCTAACACAAATGGTTCTTATTTGACCACACTTGTCATGTATAATACATTGTTTGAAGAGAGTAATATATGTTCCTATTACGGTAATACGGAAGAAGGATTGGCTAAAATTTTACAACATATTAGTGATAGTGTTGTATTGAATCATAAGGACTTATGGTTGTTAGATGAATTCAAAACAAATGTAGATTTTTCTTATGCAATTCATAACGATGTGGTTCGTTTCGTTAATTTATCTACTAATTATGAAACAATTGAATGGAATATAAATGATGAATTCACATCTTACGACAATGAATTTGATTATCAGTTTAGTAGTGCAGGCGAAAAATTTGCTGCCGTCAATATTGATAATCACGGATGTAAATACAATTTAACCAAAGAATTTGAAATAACAAAAAACAATAGTATAGATGAAAAAGAATTCTGTAACGATATTATTTTTACCAATAATAGTATAGTAGTTAATACTACCGGCAGAAAAGAAATATATTTTAGAGTTTCAAATATGTTAGGTCAAATTGTTAAACAAGGAAAAACAAACAATAATGTAATTGATATTTGTGATATTGCAAGAGATACTTATATTATTACATTTATAGTGGATAATAAACAGTATTGCTATAGATTTATAAAGTGAAAATATTTTTGTCAAATCAAAAAATTTTACTACCTCTACGCATTACTTTTAATTACTATGGGAGAAGACGAAAGAAGGTCGACCGATTTGCGTACTGCTTAACGAAAAAACACAGGAGATATTTAAACGATATAAGGATTATGGTGGGTCAAGCCTGCTGACATTTATTTCAGAACAGAAATACAATACGGCTATCAAAGAGTTTTTCAAACTTGCAGGCATTGACAGGATTGCTACCACGTTAGACCCTTTGACACGAGAAGATTTAAATGCCCAATGCACGAAGCAACCGGTAGCCACACGGCACGAGGGCCTTTTCATCGGTAATATTTATATAAAGCTAAAAGCCCTTGACCTTATTTCAGCCCTACCCGTTCATAAAGTCATAAAGAAGACAGCAAAGCATCTCAGATATATAGATGAGGAAATGAAAAAAGATCCGGCTCGCTGACAAAGTTCTTGATACCGTTGAGAACGAAGACGAGATAAATAGCGATGTTATCACCTATACGCAGAACGAGATCAATTCTCAACTCAAAGTGTATTTACAATTATTTGTCAAATTTCATATTTATTTGTAATTCTGCATTGGTACATTAAAACTATATATGCATTATGGTTAAAGTATTATTAATTAATGCGAGTCCTCATAAGAATGGAAACACGGCACAATTGTTACAACGGGCTATGGACGGAGCCGAAGAAATGGGAGCCGAAACTGAAATGATAAATCTTTACGACAGAAATCTTAATTACAAAGGTTGTATGAGTTGTTTTGCCTGCAAAGTCAGAGGAGGCAAGAAAGGAATCTGTTTTTTTAAGGATGATTTGCAACCTGTATTGGCAAAAGCCATTGATGCTGACGTTCTAATTTGCGGATCACCGAATTATTGCAGTTATCCTACCGCATCATTGCGGGCTTTTGTGGAAAGATTAATATTTCCGATGGTTAATTATTCGGATTATTCCAAGCCGATTGTTCTGAAACCTAAGCATTCTGCAACAATCTACACTATGAATTGTCCGAATATGGAAATGTACAAAGCGAATAATTTTGATATTTTAATGGATTCCAATGCAAAAACGTTAGCAATGATGTGTCCGACGGAGATTCTTTATTCTTTTGATACGTATCAGTTTAATGATTACAGCAGATATGACGCTGACAATTTTGATGCCGAACATAAAAAGCATATACACGAAACTCAATTTCCGAAAGATTTGCAAGCAGCCTACGAATTAGGCAAACGTTTGGTAAAACAGGCAGAATAGTTATTGAATAAAACAAGAATACACCTGCAATTACACGAAATAAAAGAGTTTTTATGTGTGTAATTGCAGGTGTTAATGTTATTACGGTTTAACGATAGGACAAATGTTTCTTATTCTATATGTCTTAAAACTTTTGCGGGTGTTCCGCCGACAATGGTGTTTGCTTCAACGTCCTTTGTAACCACGCTGCCTGCTGCAATTATTGCGTTTTCTCCGATGGTAACGCCTGACAGAACGGTAACATTTGCACCCAACCATGCATTACGTTTTATATGTATGGGCTTTGTCAGTAAGGAGTGGCGGTTTTTCGGATCTTCAGGATGATATTCCGTTGCCAATACGCAATGCGGAGCAATGAAGACGTCATCTTCAATGGTAATTCCTCCTAATGCCAGAAAGGTACAGCCGAAATTTACAAAAGAACCCTTTCCTAATGATAAGCCTTTGCCGTAATTGATATTGAACGGAGGAAAAACTCTGACAGTATCGTCTATTTCTTTTTGCGTTATCTTTCTTAAATAATCTCTTACTTCGTTTTCCGTTTTGTAACCGTTATTTAATTCTGCAACCAACTTCATTGTGCGATGAACGTCCGCATAAGTTTCATCGCTGCCTACATATTTTTCTCCTTCTGTCATTGTTTTGTATTTGTTTTTGTGTGATAATTATTCGTTTGTTTTCTTTTTAATCGGAATTCTAAGTACCGTTTTTAATTTTTCAGCTGAACACTTACGCGGATCAGATAAATAAATCTCGTGATGTCGCCTGTATTCCGATAAATCCGTTTCATAATTATTTTCTTCAATGAATTTATTCATCAAATCTATTGTTTCAGGCTCTTTATCATAACTGCCGATGTGCATACATTGCACGCAAATGCCTTCATTCAAAGTAAAAAACTCCGCTTTAGAGAAATCTTTTTTCTTTTTTTGCGTTGCAGTCTTAACCGCCCAATCAAAATCATCCTTTTTTATGAAGTAAGGCAGTCGTATCATGGAAATAAAATTAAACTTTTCTTTGTGATTGTAATCCAATTCCGTTTCATCTTGCCACCATAAACCTTCTAACGGCGGAACAACAAAGTCAAAATAACCGTCAATACGCTTATCCGTCTTTTTTGACATCTTAATCGTATAAGCAATACCGTATAAAAGTTCAATAGACTGCTTATATTGCGAATTTTCATCGTTAGGATTGCCTTTTCCTTTTACGGCAACATAGTTTATTGTCGGAATTTCAATAATTGTCGGTTTATTCTTCGGTAAATAAAACTCTTTGTATTCTTTTTTATAATCAAAAGCCATAAAATATATGTTTTATACAATGTATTCAATACATAATTCCGTATGCAAAAGACTGCAAAGGTATAAAAATCTTGTTTAATTGATATTGATTGTTTGCAAAAATTTGATTGGAAATATGGAAAGTATTTTACAAGGTCCTGTAATTGAAAAATTATTGCTTGTTATTAGGGAAAAATATCTATCTTTGTGAAATAAATTTGTAAAACAAAAGGGAACAATTCAATGAAAGTATTAATAGTTAACGGCTCTCCGAATAAGGAAGGATGCACATATACGGCGTTAAAAGAATTTGAAAGCGTTTTGATTAAACATAATATTTCAACGCATTGGGTATATTTGGGCAAAAAACCGGTTGCGGGTTGTATAGCCTGCGGATATTGTACGGAAAACGGACATTGTTTTCAAACGGATGTAGTAGCGGAATTACAAAAAAGAGTAGATGAATTTGATGCTATGGTTGTCGGCTCACCCGTTTATTATTCCGGCCCGACAGGGCAGGTAATTGCTTTTTTAGATCGTTTGTTTTACGGAGGATTTCAGCAAAATATGGCGGGAAAACCCGGTTGTGCAGTTGTGAGTTGCAGGAGAGGTGGAGCAAGTGCTACTTATGAACAGTTAAATCAATATTTTTCTATTTCCAATATGCCTATCGTGTCTTCGCAATATTGGAATAGTGTTCACGGATTCACTGCTGACGATGTTAAAAAAGATTTGGAAGGATTGCAAACAATGAGAACATTGGCACAAAATATGGTTTATTTGTTGCAATTAATAGAGTCGGGTAAGAAACACGGCATAAATAAACCTCAATATGAGGATTGGATAGGGACACACTTCATAATGGATAAATAATTAAATGGAATTTAAAAATAAACAGACTGAATAATATATACCATTCAGTCTGTTTATTTTTACTTTTTGTTTCCGTTGTTTGTTACGAAAAACGGTTATGGTGTAAAATATCAAGTTAAAAGATATTGTTTTCGGTAGAAAATGTGCAGAAATTATTTGCAGGAGGGAATTTATTTGTACTTTTGCAACTGCGATTATGTAATAAACAGACAATAAACTATAATTTCACTTGAGGATAAAATAAAGGAACAAACTTAAATGTTCGGAATAGTGTATCTTTATAAGGATAAGTAAAAGAGAAATCAGGTTTAGGTGTCGTTTTATTCTGCACGATGCAGATGTAATATTATTCGTAAAAAGAAGATATTTTTTTCAAGTTGCACCTGTCTTGTATAAAAAGAGATTTGCACTTGTCTTTTATTTATAAAAAAATAAATTAATAGTTTTTGCACAAATTATATCTCAAATGGATAGAACGATGAAATATACTATTGTTGATTATGATCAATTACAGTCCGAAACAATTGATTGGTTGAGGTTTCCGCTCGTTATATTGGTCTTATTCATACATACCGTGCAACCGCCTGAAATGTTTGCTTCGGATTCTGCAGTGTTTAATATTTATTACGCCGTTTCCAAGATATTTGCTGCCATTGCCGTACCTTGTTTTTTCGTTATATCGGGTTATTATTTCTTTTATACAAAAACAAATCCCGTAAGTTTTACCAAACAAGAGTATATAAAGAAATTAAAAAAGCGTATTCACTCTGTATTAGTACCTTATATTGTATGGAATTTTTTTGGATTTGCGTTGTTGGTAGTTTCTCAATATTTGTTTCCCTACGATTTATTCTCAGGTAAATATAAAGACATAGCGGATTACAATCTGACGGACTATATAGATGTTTTTACAGGTCTGACTACACACTATCCCATAGTAAATCAATTGTGGTATTTGCGTGATTTGATGTTACTTGTACTTATTTCTCCCGTTATATATTTCTTAATGACAAGATACAAACATTTTTTCGTTGCCGTTTTATTTCTTGTGTATATGTTGCCTTTGAATGTAAATATAACGAAATCATTATTTTTCTTTTCCGCAGGAGGTTATTTTGCTTTAAACGGAATTAATATCATAAAAGAGATTAGAAAATTGTCCGTATATCCGATAATAGTATATTGTGCGATTTTTATTTTTCTTTTGGGATATAAAGATTTACTTGTCAGTCAATATATAAGTAAATTAGGAATAATTTTCGGCATAATAAGTATTCTTTATATTGCATCTTCTTATGTTGAGAAATTTTCAGTAAAGGCAAACAGAAAGTTGGTAAGCATTTCTTTTTTTATCTATCTTTGGCACGGACTTTTTACACATACTTTCCATTCCCTTATTTTAAAGTTGTATCCTGAAAGCGGATTATATTACTTATTTACATACTTCTTCTCGGTATTTATAACGGTGGTAATCTCTTTTGCAGGATATTACATACTGACGAATAAGTATTTTCCGAAAAAACTTAAAGACTTGTTAATCGGCGGACGATGATACAAGTATCCGCCTGCAAGAACAGGGGAGAGGGCATGGATGTTACAGTTTTTATTTGCCGACAATCGGTCTGTTGTCAAGGATTAAAACTCGTATCCTATATTTATGAACATATAAAGCTCTTTTGTACGGGAAGAATATCCCAAAGATGCTCCGACCGGACCTATAATCGAGTTGTATGCATACGACAGATTAAGACCCCAAATCGGAGATACGGAAAAAATATCTTTAATATTTGAGGCATTTTGTCCTAATGCGGTCGTAAAACTCAAATAGTTGTTATCCAATATTCGATAACGGGCTTTTAGTTCCAATGCTGCAAAGTTGTTATTTATAACTTCAATATTTCCGATTCCTGCAAACGGCAATTGCTGCTCCGTATAATGTGAGAAAAAATGTCCTCCTATTGTGTTATACAAAATTGTCGGGATATTTTCGCCGTAAATTCCTCTGCCGTAGATACGAGGCTCAAAACACAAGCGGTTTTGTACAGGAAAAATCCTTGAAAAGCGGAAAGAAACCTCATGTATCGGAGAAGCATCTTCATATTTGTAAAAATTGTCGGTGTATAAGGAGTATGCGACTTCATAAGACATCCCTTTCGGAGCAAAATATTTGTTGATTCTGTCGTCATAATGAATTTTTGCATGATAAGAATACAGATGCGAAGTCGAAACAAACGGTTTTCTGCTTCGGTTTCCGACAAGAATCTGTTTGTAGTTAAAGTAGTCCCAACGAACAAAAGCGTCAAACAGAAAATTCTTAAAACCGTAATTCATGATTCCTACATCCATTTGGTGTTGATTGTAGTCGGGATTGAAATCTCTGTCGCCTTTCCAATATACGTTAATGTCATTGTGTCGATAAGTATATGCAGTAGTGAAAGATGCCATTTTTGACGGGTTAAAAGTTGCCTCTATACGGCCCGCACTTCTTTTCCCGAGTCTTATTGTTCCTTGTAATACGGAAGGTACGACAATTTTCATCGGCACCGTAGCATTGAATTGCAAAGATACTTTTTCTTCATTATCAAATCTTACTCCCATGAAAACCTCTGCCGTCTTTTTGCCCTCACTTTCGATATGGATTGCATATCCGTCTTTACGGTATTCAATTTTGTATGAAGCATCCTTATAGAACAGATTACTGCGAAGAGCAGTCATAACCTTTTCCAAATCATACAATGAAGTACTTTCACCTCTCTCCAAATGAAATTTCTTTTTCAAATATTCTTTATCTCCGTCCTGTATATCGGAGAAAGTTACTTCACTGATTTTCATTCTCACCCTTTGGTTTGCCATATGATAAGGACGAGGTCTGGGAGCGATGTAATCATCGGGAAGGAGTAAGTCTTGTTTGAGTTGCAATAATTCATTAAGTTTATTTTTTGCTGCATTTTCTCCCCGTTGGATAAGCGTGTCAATGGAAGTAACGTCAAAACTTGCTGCACTGAAACCCGTTACATCCACTTTGATATAAATGTCCGTCAAAGCAATGTTTTCTTCCAATTTGTTCAAGTTTCCCATATCGGTCAGTTGATTGACTACTGCAATGGCGGAATTAAACTTATCTGCATCTTTTTTTATCTCATTTTGTACGGAAACTCCGATAATGATGTCCGCTCCCATGGCTTTTGCCACATCAACGGGAAAATTATTTCTCAAACCTCCGTCAACTAAGACCATACTGTCCATATAGACAGGAGAGAAAACAGCCGGTATGCTCATCGAGGCACGCATGGCAGTGGCGAGGTTGCCGCTGTGAAAGACAATTTCGTTGAAATTGGTTATATCCGTTGCAACGCAGGCATAAGGAACAGGGAGTGTATTGAAATCTATACTGTCATGATAACCGAGAGTCAGTCTTGCAAACAGGTTGCTTAAGTTTTTCCCCTTAATAAACCCTGAAGGGGCTAAAGAAAATTTGTGTGCATCATTGACTGCCAGAGAAAGCATATAAGTATTATTCTTATTGCGTTGCAAAAGACTTTGATCCGTAGGGTCAATTTTGTCTGACAATAAAAAAGGCCAATCCTGTATTCTGACAAGAGAGTCCAACATGGTGGCATCATAACCGATGGAGTACAATCCTCCCATTAAAGCCCCCATGGAAGTGCCGACAATCATGTCAATGGGAATATTTGCCTGTTCCAATACTTTCAACACTCCGATATGTGCAGTACCTTTTGCTCCTCCGCCGGACAATACCACAGCAACTTTCTTTTTTTGAGCAGTTTTTTTTGTTTCCGTACGTTGTACTTTTCTGTTTTTCGGGTTTTTCCCTTTATTTTGTGCAAATACACCGAACGTGAGTACGACAGCAACAAACAGGCATAATATTTTTTTTAACCTCGGTTTCATTTCTCTTTCGGATTGTAATACATATATAGTATATAACTGAAAAAACCATGTTTTATTATATTCGATTTTCTTGAAAAAACAGGCAGAAAAGCATAAAATACAAAAGAAAGTATCGTTTTCTGCGGTACTTTCTTTCGTATTTGTATGCAAATATATGTTTTATCGTTACATATTCATATAACGCTTGCGTTTATCCTCATAAATATCGCCTATGGTTACCAAAATACCCGTTTCTTCCACATCGGAAAAGTGTTTGTTTATACTTGTTCCGAAGGATTTCATTGTTGAAGATAAGTTCATATAGGCATTAACCAACGGAGGTATGTTTTCGTTATGTTCCCTTACCTTTTTGACCAGTATTTGATAATCTTCCTTATAGTTCTTTCCGCAAAATATACTGTTCAGTTCGTTGTAATCGCCTTGTATTCTTACCTCTTCTTTAGGAAATACCAAACCTTCATTGTCAGGGAAATGTTTTTTGTAGAAAAACAAAATATAATCCTTTGCCGTTGTGTCCATTTGCGGATACATTGTAATCTTACCGAAGAAATATTTAACTTCTTTTTCCAATTTTTGAGCCAAACCGCCCAAACCGTCCCAAAGGTTATCCAAGGAGTACATACCTTTGCGGAGATTTACCGTAGGTTGATACTCGGGACGAACGAAACTTCTTCCCAATTCCATTGTTTCAGGCCAATATCTTTGTTTGAACTCGTCCGTAAAGAAGAATAAATCGGCAGTAGCGGAAAGTAGTTCCCCGTTTGCCTGCATAAAAACGTCCTTGCCTACAATAAAACGATAACCTCCTACAATTTCTTCATCGACAGGGTCCCAAACAAAGAGTTGTTTGTAGCAATGAGGAGCGGGAGCAATGTCATATTGGTCAATATCGCACTCGGTACCGCTGCCACCTCCCTGAGCTCCGAAGGATATTTCCCTGAGCCGTCCTATTTCTCTCATAATGTTGGGAGAAGAGTGTGCATCGGTAACATAAATCTCTCTGTTTCCGTAGTTGGTTTTTCTGAAAAAAATGTCTTTCGTTAATTCTTCCTTGATTAAGTTCTTATCAACAGGAGGAATAACATAAGAAGTATCCATTGTCTTAATCATATTGCATAGTCATTTTAAATGAAACGAAAGTCTTCCTCTTAAGAATGCAAAATTAACGTTAATTCTTGAGTTTGCAAAACATTTTTACACTAAAACAACGGCAACCCTTACAGGATAAAAAATATTTACATGATTTCCATTGTCCGAATTTTTGTGAAAAAAATGTTTCTAAAAGCAATCATTTTGTCTGTTTTCTTGATAAGTTTCCTTTGAAAATTTACTTGTTTTTACATATTCGGGACAAAAATATACACGCTTCTGACACGGTGTAAATCAATATGTTAAAAAACACTATGATTTTTGAAATTTTTTTAATGATTTCGGCAGAAATCTCACACTTTTTGACGGAAATCATTAAGAAAAATTTTTTGAATAAAGGTATTCTTTTTTTGTACTCAAAAAATGGTTTTTTATTGTGTGTTACAAGTAAGTTTTTTACACGAAAAAATAAGACCTTTATTATTCTTGTTTTCTTTTCCGTTCGGGATAATAAATATTTTTGTATTTTTGCACCGTCAAAATCAAAAAACATAAAAAGACATTATGGAAGACAGGACGGAATTATCCGCACTCGGTGAATTCGGGTTGATAGAAAGGCTGACCAAAGACAATAAGGCTGTCAATGACAGTACCGTTCTCTCCGTGGGAGACGATTGTGCCGTGTTGGATTACAAAGAAAAGCAGATACTTGTTTCAACCGATGCCATGGCGGAGGGAGTCCATTTTGATATGGTTTATACTCCGTTGAAACATTTGGGGTATAAGGCAGCCGTTTCCAATTTTTCGGATATTTATGCTATGAACGGCAGACCCAAACAGATAACCGTCAGTTTGAGTGTCAGCAATCGTTACAGCGTTGAGGCTTTGGAAGAGTTGTACAGCGGTATTCGTTTGGCATGTGAGAAGTACGGAGTGGATCTTGTCGGAGGGGATACGACTTCTTCCGCAGGCGGAATGTTTATTTCCATAACCGTGTTGGGAGAAGGTAACAAAGGCAAAATAGTTACAAGAAACACGGCAGGGGAGAATGATCTTATCTGTGTAACCGGTGATTTGGGCGGAGCGTATGCAGGACTGCTTGTTTTGCAGAGAGAAAAAGCCGAATGGAAGGCCAATCCTGCCGTACAGCCTGCACTTGACGATTATGATTATGTACTGGAAAGACAATTGAAACCCGAAGCAGGGAAGTGGTTGATTGATTTTTTTGAAAAAAACGGAATAGTTCCTACTTCCATGATTGACATATCGGACGGATTGGCAAGTGAGATTCTCCATATTTGTCATAACAGCCGCAAAGGATGTGAGATATACATGGAACGTTTGCCGATAGATTATCAAACTTCAAGAACGTTGGAAGAGTTTAAAATTGCTGCCGAAACGGGGGCTTTGAACGGAGGGGAAGATTACGAACTTCTTTTCACCGTTGCACAAAAGGACTACGAAAAAATCAAAGACTGCAAGGATATTCATATTATAGGCTACATCAAAGAGGAAAATGCAGGGTGCAAACTCATAACTCCGCAAAATACTGCCATAGACATCAAGGCTCAAGGCTGGAATCATTATAAAAAGCAATAAACAAAGGGGAGTAATCGGAAATTTACGGGAGTTTATGATAAAGAATTTGTTGTTGGATATGGGAGGTGTTATTCTGGATGTGGATTACAACAGAATAATTGAAACCTTTGAGGCATACGGAGCGGACGGCAGGGAACTATATACGCAGGTTTCGCAATTGCCGTTGGTAGATGATTTTGAAACGGGCAGGATTACCCCGCAAAAGTTTCGTAACGGAGTCAGAGATGCTGTAAAGAAAAATCTGACCGATGAACAGATAGACACAATATGGAACTCTATGATTCTCGATGTAAGAGTTGAAACCATACGATTACTCGGCACGCTGAAATTGCATTACGAAAAAATACTGCTGTTTTCTAATACCAATGAAATCCATATGAATTTTGTTCGTAAATTATTCTCGGACACAATAGGGTTTGACGTTTTTTCTCTTTTGTTCGATAAGTCTTATTTTTCCCATGAGATTCATTTGAGAAAACCTGACAAGGAGAGTTTTCTTCGGGTTCTTGATGATGCAGGCATAAAAGCGGAGGAAACGTTGTTTATAGATGATACGCAGAAAAATATAGACGGTGCGAAACTTGCAGGATTGAATACCTGCTTGCTGGAATCACCGAAGACGTTGGTTGATTTGCATGATGTAAGGATAATATAGGATATGAAAGAAAAACTGTTACATATACTCAAGTATCCGAAAACCAAGTATATTGTCGTACTTGTGTTGTTTATCCTTTTGATGACGTTGTCAAGGGACAAGAATATTTTTTATTACCATAATATCTCAAAGCAGAAAAAAGAACTTGAACAACGCAAAAAGGATTATACGGAGCAGATTCAAAGAGACAGTTTGAATACTTCCGTTATTCAGCGGAATTTGGATGCGGCTGAGAAATTGGGAAGGGAAAAATATTTGATGAAAAAGGAAAATGAAGACATCTTTATCATACGTCGGGCAAAGGATTCGTTGATAAAAGATATAATAGAATAACTTTTTTTGTGCTAAGATGCAATAAAAAGTATTTTTTTTCGTTTTTCAGTGTGGTAATTATTGAGGATGGTTTTATAAAAACAAGTTTAATAAGATTTTAGATTAAGATGTTACATTTAGATTTAACAAAATACGGAATAAAAGATACGAAGGAGATACTTTACAATCCTTCTTATGAAGTTCTTTTCAATGAAGAAACCCGTGAAGATTTGACAGGGTATGACAAAGGTCAGGTAACGGAGTTGGGAGCGGTAAATGTGATGACGGGAGTTTATACCGGTCGTTCTCCTAAAGACAAATACATTGTTGTAGATGAGAATTCCAAGAATAATGTTTGGTGGAATACTCCGGAATATCCTAATGATAACCACCCGATGAGTGAAGAGGTTTGGGCTGAGGTTAAAAGCAAAGCGGTAAATCAATTATCCGGCAAAAGATTGTTTGTCGTTGATGGTTTTTGCGGAGCCAACAAGGATACGAGAATGAAGATCCGTTTCATAATGGAAGTTGCTTGGCAGGCACATTTCGTAACCAATATGTTTATCCGTCCTCAGAATCAGGCAGAATTTGATCAGGAACCTGACTTTATAGTATATACCGCATCCAAAGCTAAAGTTGAGAACTATGAGGCTTTAGGTTTGAGAAGTGAAACTGCTGTTGCTTTCAACGTAACGAGCAAAGAGCAGGTTATTTTGAATACTTGGTACGGCGGTGAGATGAAAAAAGGTTTGTTCTCCATGATGAACTACTATCTTCCGTTGAAAGGTATCGCTGCTATGCATTGTTCTGCCAATACTGATATGAACGGCGAGAATACCGCCATATTCTTCGGTCTTTCAGGCACGGGAAAAACAACTCTTTCCACTGATCCTAAACGTAAGTTGATAGGTGATGACGAACATGGTTGGGATGACAATGGAGTTTTCAACTTTGAAGGCGGTTGCTATGCAAAAGTCATCAATTTGGACAAAGATGCAGAACCTGATATTTACGGAGCAATCCGCAGAGATGCACTTTTGGAGAATGTTACCGTAGATAAAGACGGAAAAATTGATTTTGCAGACAAGAGCGTTACAGAAAACACCCGTGTTTCTTACCCTATCTACCATATCAACAACATTGTACGCCCTATATCCCATGCTCCTGAGGCAAAACAAGTGATTTTCTTATCTGCAGATGCATTCGGAGTATTGCCTCCTGTAAGTATTTTGACTCCTGAACAGACGAAATATTACTTCTTGAGCGGATTTACGGCTAAATTGGCAGGAACGGAAATAGGAATCAAAGAACCTGTACCTACTTTTTCCGCTTGTTTCGGTCAGGCTTTCTTGGAGTTGCATCCGACAAAATACGCAGAAGAGTTGGTTAGACACATGGAAAAGAGCGGAGCAAAGGCTTATCTTGTAAATACGGGCTGGAACGGTACGGGAAAACGTATCTCCATCAAAGACACAAGAGGAATTATAGACGCCATACTTGACGGTTCTATAGACAAAGCCCCTACAAAGCAGATTCCTTATTTCAATTTTACGGTACCTACTCAGTTAAACGGTGTTGCAACCGAAATACTTGACCCTCGCGATACGTACGCAAAGGCAGAAGAGTGGGAAGTAAAGGCTAAAGACTTAGCAGACAGATTTATTAAGAACTTCGTTAAATACACAACTAACGAAGAAGGAAAGAAACTTGTTGATGCAGGTCCGAAGTTGTAATTAAATTCGGCTTTTAATCTTTTATCCTTATAGGGATTAAAAGTATGTTTTTGTTTTCATAATTAATAATTTTTTGGTTGGAGTCCCGTTCCGTTCCGGAATGGGACTCTTTTTCTTTTTTGATATAGGACATCCCCGTTTAATATAAAACATCGTCCGAACCATGTCCTTAATAAAGGACGATTTTTCTGAAAAGCCTTTTTATTTTTTTACAAAAATTGTTGAAAAAATGTAACAATCGGAGAAAAACAGCGTAAAAGATACAGAAAACCAAGTGTAGAATACAAAAAAATGTAATAAAACAGGCGGTTTTTATTGCAAAAATGTATAAAAATTTAGTATAAATCAAACTATATATTATATTGAATTATAGGTAATTATACATAGGGGGGGGGGATTTTCAACATTAAAAAGTTAATAAAAAATTTGGTTGGTATGACTTTTATGTTGTAATTTTGCAAACTGGAAAAAGATTAGTTAAAACATAAAAACTCGTTAAAATGAATTTATTAAAATTATGTAACTCTCTGTAGATGAGAGTTGGAAACCCTATGAAGGGTGTTTTTAGAAGAAAAACACTTTTAGCGGTGTTTATTGCCATATTCGCAATCTCTGCATTGCCGGGTAATTTGATGGCACAATTCAGTGGCGGAAGTGGTACATCCGCAGATCCTTATTTAATTTCCAAAGCACAGGATTTAGTTACATTAGCAACTGATGTCAATGGCGGTACGACGTATAGCGGAAAATATTTTAAGGTTACGCAGGACATAGATATGTCTTCAGTAAGTAACTTTACTCCTATCGGCTATATTTATGGAACAAATGATAATGGAACTATTTCGACAACAGGTGCTCGTGCATTTCAAGGAACGTTTGATGGGGATAATAAGACAATAAGTAATCTAACCATTAATCAGAAGTTAGAAAGGAGTAATAGCAACTCCGGTAACGGAGTAAGATGCGGTACAGGATTGTTCGGTTATGTAAATAACGGAACAATAAAGAATGTTGTCATCTCACACGCTAATATTTCTGCTGAATTACAGACTCTGACTGGATATTGGAATTCAGCAACAAAGGCGAGTGGAGTTGGAGCATTAGTAGGTATGTTATGGTCCGGTTCTGTTGAGAATTGTTCCGTATCAAATTCTTCTATTTCTGCAACAGCAACGACAACATCTGGTGGTACAACCGGATACATTGATTGTGTAGGCGGATTGGTAGGTGGTATTGGCGAAACATCTTCCGGTCCGGGAAACTATAATGCAACGGTAAGCGGTTGTTCTAGTTATAACAATACTGTAGTAGGAGGTACCTACGTAGGAGGTCTCTCGGGAGAAGGTGATGGCTCAAATATAACTGATTTTGATTTTGCAGGAAATACAGTTGTAGCAACCAATAACAATGGACAATCCGGAGCCGTAACAGGTAGAGACCCATCCTTCCCTGAAGGAGAAGCAAATGCTGTTACTTTGTATGTTGGAAAATGGAACTTTATCGGATCAATAGGTAGCACTTTCGATATATTGAATAGCAACAACGGAGGTAAAGCTCCTAACGGCAAGCAATATCCTAACGATATGGCGGCAATAGGATTCAATTATTTTACAACAGAAGCAGGTGGTACAGCAAACCAATGGTCAAGTGTTTGGTATCATTCATGGAATACTATGGTTCCTGGACAAGGTTACTTCGTTTGGCCTTTTGATAAGAGCAGAATAGACGTTGAAGGAAATGATAGTAAAACGGAAGGCTTTACGTTGGACAATACTACCACATCCATACTTCCTACTGCATTAAAGAAAGGTGGTACGGTCGGAATTGCAGATGCTCTTCCAGGTAAAGATGAATATACAGCAGCAACTAATTATGCAACAACAGAACAAGCTGCAAACGGAAGATGGTTTGCTTTGAGCAATCCTTTTGCTGTAAACTTGAGTGTTGCAGGTATTGTTGGTTACCAAGGTGTAGAGGCTACAGTTACAGGTATTCAAGGTAACGTGGTTTATACTTATGATGCTCAGAATTCTCAGTGGAAGACGGTTGAACCGGGGGCTACGGGAATTATTCTTCCTGGACAAGGCTTTATGGTTGCAGCAAGTAAAGAGGGAAGTTCTGCAACTATTGGTGGTTTGTTGAGATATGTAAGAGCTAAATCTGTAAGAATAGAAGATCTTGAGGAAAATCAACCTATGGGTATTGTTTTCGGAACTAAGACAAACAAAGATGAACATTTTTCTTATCTTCGTTTTGATGACAACGCTTCTAACAGTTTTGATGTGATGGATTGCTATTCTTTGTTTTCTGATAAGGAAGATTACGTTGAATCTTATTTTGATGTAAATGGTAATAATGTATTGATCAACTATACTAAAACACTTCCTTATGAGGTTCCTGTTAATTTCCATGCAGTAAAAGAAAGTGACGTAGAGTTTTTTGCAAAGAATATTCCTGAAGATTTGCAAGTTTCAATTATTGATTTGCAAGATAGCGGCAAAGAGACTGTTTTAAACGATACTCCATTTATTTTCCATGCCGATCAGGGAGAAAATGCAGACAGATACAAGATAAAGGTTGCTTCTAAAAAAGCATCTTTGGAGAATTTGAAAGAAACGGATGTAAAAATCTACAATTTAAATAAGGAATTGAGCGTGTATGGTGAGGATTTGCAGTTCGTTGAAGTTGTGAATGCATTAGGTCAGACGGTTTTATCTCAAAAAATCAGTGGAAATACATTCAATTGTACGTTATCAAATGTAAATAGCGGAGCCTACATTGTCAATGTAAAGACTGCAAACGGAAATAAAGTTGAAAAAGTTATTGTTAAATAAAACATATAGGAGAAAACGAGAATGAAAATAAAGAGATTACTTGCATTGGGTGTTTTGCTGTTAATTAGTTTTGCAACGTTGAAAGCTCAAACACCTCCTTCTCCAGAGCAAAATCCGAACAATCAAGCAAAGCAGTCACTGAATAGAACCCCTGTAGGTACGGCGACAGCATTGTTGTTAGGTTTGGGAGCAGGAGTATTGGGATACAGATTGCGTAAGAACACCAAAGAGAGCAACGAATAGTAAAAGGAAATCGATTCAAGTTGATTTTATAATTAATTAATCATTTTTACAAAGTCGTCGGTACAAAGGACTTGTACCGACGACTTTCGTTTTTTTAATTTATATGGTGAAAAAAGTATTAAAAATATGTTAGGAGATAACGTTTATTTATAGTCTGTCATCTACAATATTACGCGGTAATATACCTTTGACGTCATAAATAACAGAATTATCTTTGACTAGATTTTTTAAATCAAGAGACATAAATTCTTTGTGAGCAACGGCTAATATAACGGCATCGAATTTCAGATTCTTATCCAAAGTGTCCGTTATTTCTATATTATATTCTTTTTTGGTATGTTGTTTATCCGCCCACGTATCATATACTGTAATGTTGTTTGTATATTCCTGCAGAGTATGATATATATCTACCACTTTGGTGTTGCGTATATCGGGGCAGTTTTCCTTGAAAGTTATGCCGAGAATCAATATCTTCGCATCTTTTACCATAACTCCCTTTTTGTTCATACATTTGATTGTCTGATTTGCTACGTATGCTCCCATTCCGTCGTTAAGTCTTCGGGCATTACTCATTACACGCGGCAATACACCATAAACTTGTGCTTTCTGAATCAAGTAATAGGGATCGACACTAATGCAGTGTCCGCCTACTAATCCCGGAGATAATTTGATAAAATTCCATTTGGAAGCAGCAGCTTCAATGACATCATGAGTATCTATGCCCATTGCATTAAAGATTTTTGCCAATTCATTCATAAATGCAATATTGACATCTCTTTGACTGTTTTCTATTATCTTACTTGCTTCTGCAACTTTAATGGAAGGAGCCTTATGCGTGCCGTTTATTAATACCGAATTATACACCTTATCGACAATGTCGGCAATTTCATCGGTTGAGCCGCTGGTAACTTTCTTTATTTTCTCTACAGTGTGCAGTTTATCGCCCGGGTTGATTCTTTCAGGGGAATATCCTGCAAAGAAATCCGTGTTAAAACGAAGTCCGCTTACTCTTTCCACTACAGGAAGGCATTCTTCCTCCGTTACTCCCGGATAAACGGTGGATTCATATACGACAATATCTCCTTTTGCAATAACTCTTCCTACCGTTTCACTTGCTTTTAACAAAGGTTGCAGGTCAGGACGGTTATTTTCATCAACAGGAGTCGGCACGGCAACGATGTAAAAATTGCAATCTCTTATTTCTTCAAGCACGGAGGTGCAAACAAATCCGTATTTATTGATTGCTTCCTGTAACAAATCGTTGCTGACTTCCAGTGTCGAGTCATTGCCTTGCATCAATTCGTCAATTCGTCTTTTATTTAAATCAAATCCTATTGTTTTGTATTTTGTAGAAAACAATCTTGCAAGCGGTAAGCCTACATATCCGAGTCCTATGACCGCAATTTTTATTTCGTTATTCATTTTTATTGTCAATAATTTCTATTAAGTCAGGTGTAATATATGAAGTTGCGACAGCCACTCCCGGAATTTGCAACACAATTCTCTTGTTTTTGCGACCTTTTCCTTTCAAAAGTTCCCCTTCAATGCCGTCAAAAGCACCTCCGATGACTCTTACTCTTACACCTTTTTTTATCTCAATCTCATCAGGTTTGTAATAAGTAATACCGTCATCGAAATGTGATGCAATCTTCATAAACTTGTCCATTTCTTTGTCAGGAACAACGGCAGGTTTGCGTTTGCTCCTGTCAGGATCCATTAAAAAATAAGCGTGATAACCGTATTTTGATAAAATATTATCTTTGAAATCTTTCAAAGTTTCCTTATCGGAGTGAGCAAAGACTAAATCATTCACGGCAGGAGAGAAAACTTTTTGTTTTTTCCCTTTCATTGTCTTTACTGTGTAATGCATGGGAACAAAACTTTCGATATTGTTCTTATCCAATAGTTCTTTTATTTTAAGTTCTCTTCCGAAAATAGTCTTTAAAACGAACCACTCCAGCGGACTATTTGTTTCCATTATATGTTTGCAGTACTATTTATAAATAAAAAGTGCGGTAGCGACACCACACCTTTTGTATAAATAAAACTTAATCTTGCATTTCCTTTAGAAAGTAAATCCGAAGTTAAGCAATAATGTACCCAATCCTAAAGAAACTTCATCTGTCAGATCATCATTTTCAGGAATTATTTCGTGATTGTAATTCAAAGAAGTTCCTCCCAAAACAAATTCCAATCCGAAAAGGAAATGTGTGTAACGAATATCTCCTTTGATGCTTACGCGGTGAGCAAAAGAAACCGAAGATGCCGATTTTTCTTTATAAACGCGTTCTTCCTGACGGAATTTATCAGGGTCCAAACCCTTACGACCTAAAGAAAATACAACTGTAGGGTCATATTGTACAGCAAAGTCGGCAACCAATCCGTCCGTAATACCGATAGTTACCATAGGTCCTAATTTTACACTCAAATCCCATAACAAACCGCTTTTGGTTGTCAGATATTCATCCTTAGGATTGTAATTATACTCTTTTCCCGTATTGAAAGTTGTGTTGATAAAAGTTATATCCAAGCCCGGGATAATCAATCCGTCTGCAATGTCAAAATTGAAAGGGAACATTCTTCCGAATTCAGCTCCGAATCCTGAACTGTAGAAATCTTTATATTCCCCTAACGGCTGTATAAACTGCAATTTTACGTAGTTTTGTCCTAACTCTTCCTGTGCTTTTATTGTTGAAGGAAGCACGGAAATAAATGCGATAATCAATAATACGACTTTTTTCATCACTCTGTGTATTTTTTACTTTGGTTATTTTTACTTTCAAGAATTAAAAAGGAAGAATATTGGAATCTTCTTTATTTTCCAAATTATTTTCGGCTATTTTGGATAACTCGTCATCGGTTTCAAAAGAGAATTCATTTGTATTGAACTCATCTATTGAGGTTGTTGTCTGTGAATTATGGGTTGCCTGATTGGTATTGTTATGACCTTTTGAAAGTATTTTAAAGTTTTCGGCAACAACTTCCACCGTCCGTCTTTTGTTTCCGTCTTTATCTTCCCATTGGCGTGATTTTAACTTACCTTCAACATAGACCTGAGTACTTTTTCTAAGGAACTTATCTGCTACATCTGCCAAACCTCTCCAACAAACTACATTATGCCATTCCGTTTCTTCCGTTTTTACTCCCTCATGATTGCGATATTGTTCCGTAGTTGCAAGAGAAAACGAAGCCTTTTTTACGTTATCGAACATAATAATCTCCGGATCCCGTCCCAAATTTCCTATTAGAATTACTTTATTTACTCCAACCATACCATTACAATTATTAATAAGTTGCAAAGTTACAAAAAAATGTGAAACTACCCATAAAAAGCATTGAAAAAAGCTTTTTAAGTGCCATTTTTCTTGTAGATTCAAAGAATATGAGTAATTTTGCAAATTATTTATCATTACCTATTATAATATCATGAGAGAGAGAAGTAATCACGATTGGAGCAGAGGAGCCGATCGTAAACAAGATCGTCGCGAAGACAGATATTCTCGCGAAAAGAAGTCTTTCGGTAAAAATGATGATTCTTACGAGAATCGCGGAAAATCAAGAAAAGAAGACGGTAAGAAATTTTCAAGCAGAGGAAACAGGTTTGAGAAAACAGAGAAAAGTTTTGCTAAAGGCGGAAAGTCAGGAAAACGTTTTGAAGATTTCAAAAAGGAACGTCCTGTCAGAAGAAAAAGAGCATTTGAGGAGTATAAGCAGGAGAATGATCCTAAAAAGCGTCCTCGTGTAAAGTATGATGAGAACGGAGAAAGAATATTCAGCGAACGCAAGAATCAAGCTCCGAAACAAATCCAACCTCAAAGAGACGAAAAAGCAGTCAGGTTGAATAAATATATTGCAAATGCCGGTATTTGCTCAAGAAGAGAAGCCGATGTTTTGATAACAACGGGTGTAATTACTGTAAATAACGAAGTAGTTACGACTCTCGGCTATAAGGTTCAGCCGGGAGATGTTGTAAAATATAATGGAAGAACGCTTAGAAATGAAAAAAAGATTTACATCTTGTTGAATAAGCCTAAAGGATATATAACAACTTCAGATGATCCGCAACAGCGTAAGACCGTTATGGAACTTATTGACGGAGCATGCAGAGAAAGAGTCTATCCCGTAGGAAGATTAGACAGAATGACCACAGGACTTCTGCTCTTAACCAATGACGGAGAATTGACCAAGAAACTTACGCATCCGAGTTACGGAGCAACTAAAGTTTATAATGCAGAACTTGACCGTCCTTTATTGAAAGAGGATATGACAAAGTTACTTGAAGGCGTTGAACTTGAAGATGGAGAAATGAGAGTTGATGACGTCAATTGGATAAACGAAGTTCCTTTGGATAAAAAGAAAGTCGGTGTTAGTATTCATTCGGGAAAGAACCGTATCATCCGCCGTTTGTTTGAAGCATTAGGCTATGAGGTAAAAAAATTGGACAGAGTATATTTTGCAGGACTTACGAAAAAGAATCTTTTACGAGGACAATATCGTTTTCTTGAAGACAAGGAAATAGGTTTTCTTTACATGCAAAAATAGATGACGAAAAAAGCTACTCATTAGAGCGGATGAAAAAGTAACCGTAACCTTATTCTTAGATAAGAATTGAAGTTACCATAGTGCAATTATCACCGATTTATTATCAAAAGTCAGATACTATGATAAAAAATCGGTGATAATTTTTTAATGTTTATAATTTTTTTGCATTATTCGTTATACGAAATCCGACAATTTCCCCGTGTCAGGAAACAGGCCTGTGTATTAAAACGAATAATTATTCATGTAAGATTATCTTATTTTGCTTTTCCTACACTTATTCTTCTATTTTGATCCCGTATGACCGAAACCGCCTTGACCGCGTTCGGTATCGGATAGTTCTTTTACCTCAACAATTTCAGCCGTTGCATGTTTAGCGATGACCATCTGTGCTATACGTTCTCCATTATTGATGGTGAAGTCTTCATTTGACAAATTTATCAATAGAATTTTCAACTCTCCTCTATAATCGGCATCAATTGTCCCGGGAGAATTCAAAACGGTTATACCATGTTTGAATGCTAATCCGCTACGCGGGCGAATTTGAGCCTCAAAACCGGCTTCCAGTTCAATGAATAATCCTGTAGGGACAAGGATTCTTTGCATCGGTCTCAAAATAACGGATTCCGTAAGATTTGCTCTTAAATCCATTCCTGCCGATAATGACGTTTCATATTTCGGAAGGGCATTCGTACTTTTATTAATTACCTTTAAAATCATATTCTGCGTAGAATTTTTTGCAAAGTTACTATAAAAAACTCAATTCTTTATACTAATTTTGTAACTTCTAAAAAATACCTGTAAAGAATATGAGAGAAATAATTTTTGCAACGCATAACAAGCATAAAACGGAAGAGATCAGGCAATTAGTCAAAGACAAGATAAATATCATCTCCCTTGACAGTCTTGGAGAAAGGGAGGATATTCCCGAAACGGGCGATACGTTGAAAGAAAATGCACGTCAAAAGGCTGTATATATATACAATAAATACAAAAAAGATTGCTTTGCAGATGATACGGGTCTTGAAGTTGAGGCTTTAGGAGGACGTCCGGGAGTTTATTCAGCAAGATATGCAGGTGAAAAATGTAGTTTTGATGATAATATTGATAAACTGCTTGACGAGTTGGACGGTAACACCAATCGTAAGGCACGTTTTCGCACCGTTATATGCCTGATTGAAAACGGACAGGAGAAATATTTTGAAGGAGAGTGCAAGGGAGCCATTACAACCGAACGTTACGGGAAGAAAGGTTTCGGATATGATCCTGTTTTCATACCTAACGGCTACGGAGAAAGTTTTGCTGAAATGAGCGGGGCGGATAAGAACAAGATTTCCCATAGAGGCATTGCTACAAGGAAACTTATTGAGTATCTTTTAAAAAATTAACGGATTTATGTACAAAGAAGAGGATTTCAATGACGAGTATGTCTTGACCGTTGCCAAACAAATGTGTGTTGCGGCTCGTACTGCACCTAAAGCAAGGGGAACGGATAATCTTATTATACGTATCTGCGACAAAGATGACATTCGTAACATATCCGAACAGTTAGTTAAGGATTATGAGATGACGGATTGTAAAGAGCAGTTTCTTTTAAGGGATTCGCAAAATATTCTTTCAGCATCGTATATTGTTTTAATAGCTACTCAAAATAAGCCTTTGGGATTGAACTGCGGTTGGTGCGGGTTTGAAAGTTGCGGATTAAAAAATCAAATGAATAAACAGGTTCCGTGTTTTTTCAATTCGGAGGATTTGGGTCTGGCAATAGGTTCTGCGGTTTCAGTGGCTACTGATTCGAGAGTGGATACCAGAGTCATGTTTTCGGCAGGTAGAGCGGCATCAAGACTCGGTATGGTCAATAATTGTGTACAATGTTTGGCAATATCATTATCCGCTTCGGCTAAGAATCCTTTTTTTGACAGGAAATAAACTGTATAAGGACTTACTGTTACATATTACATAACAATAACATAATATGAGCGATATTAAAAAGTTAGCAGGGCAGACTGCTGTTTATGGTATCCCGACAATAATCGGCAGATTTCTGAATTATTTCCTTGTTCCTTTGTATACTTACAACATTGCTGCTTCGGATTACGGAATGGTGAGCGAACTTTATGCCTATGTTGCCTTTCTTATGATTATTTTAACTTACGGAATGGAAACGGCATTTTTCCGTTATTCGCAGGAAGAAGATGCAAACAAGGTTTTCAATACGGCTATGCTCTCTTTGCTGTCTTCAACGTTTGTTTTTTTACTCATAACTTTCATTTGTCTTAAACCTATAACGAATGCACTGGAATATCAAGGGCATCCGTCATATATTGTTTTGTTTTTGTTGATTCTGGCAGTAGATACACTCAAGGCAATACCCTACGCACTCCTAAGAAGAGAGAATAGACCTAAACGTTTTGCCTTAATAAAGACAACGGATATATTTTCCAATATAATTTTTAATTTGTTTTTTATTGCACTGTGTCCGTATTTAGTCCGCACATCGCATCCCGTACTTATAACATCGTGGTTTGATTCTTCGGATTTGGTTTTCTACATTTTTCTGTCCAACTTATTAGCATGTCTGATTGCCATGTTGATGTTGATTCCTGAATACAGGAAATTCAGATGGGACTTTGATTTTTCATTATTAAAAAAAATGCTTGCATACGGCTTTCCCGTTATGATTGGAGGTTTGGCCGGAATGGTGAATGAAACGTTTGACAGAATAGCATTGAAACATTTAGTAAGAACGCCTCAGGATATAACGGATGCTTCAGAGATTGCATCTTGGAAGATGGCACAAATCGGGATATACGGTGCATGCTACAAACTGAGTATAGTTATTTCATTGTTTATTCAAGCATTCAAGTTTGCGGCAGAACCGTTTTTCTTCTCCAAGATGAAGAAAGCGGATGCCAAAAAAAGTTATTCTTCAGTGATGACGGCATTTGTTATGTTTCTTTCATTCATATTCCTTGTAGTTATGGGCTATATAGATTTGTTCCAATACTTTATGGGAAAAGAGTATCGCATCGGATTGACAGTCGTTCCTATTTTGTTGATGGCTAATATCTTTTTGGGGATATATTATAATTTGAGCATTTGGTATAAAGTAACTGACAAAACAAAATGGGGTGCCGTAATAGCAATAATAGGAGCGATACTGACATTAGTCGGCAACTATATACTCGTTCCGTATTTGTCTTATACGGGAGCCGCCGTTACTACGTTAGTATGTTATGTTACAATTGCCGTTATTTGTTATTTTGTAGGACAGAAATACTACAGGATAGTATATAACGTAAAACGTTGTTTGTTTTATATTTTTCTTGCCGTATGTCTTTATTTTGTTTCTGCGACGGTTAGAAATATGAATTTGGGATTATCCCTTACATTGTTGTGTTCCACGATTTTGATTGGTATATATGCATTTATAGCGTATAAATTGGATGTCAAACGAATGATTCGTGAGAGATAACAGTTGTTTTTAATATAAAATTTGTAACTTTGCAGGCATCGTACTGCGGTATGTTGTTACGATCGTCTGTTTATACATAAAATTACAGGATTGAATATGGATAGAAAAAATTTTGCAATAATAGGTGTAGGCGGTTATATTGCACCGCGTCATTTGAAAGCCATCAAGGATACAAACAATGAATTGGTTGTAGCTTTGGACAAATCCGACAGCGTAGGAATCATGGATTCCTATTTTCCGCAATGTTCTTTTTATACGGAATACGAAAGATTCGATCGTTTTGTTGATAAAATAAAGCGGACGGATAAGAAACTTGACTATGTTACGGTGTGTACGCCTAATTATCTACATGATTCCCACATTCGTTTCGGGTTAAAGAACGATTGTGATGTGATTTGTGAGAAACCCATAGTTTTGAATCCTTGGAATATTGATGCATTGGAGCAGATGGAAAAGGAAACGGGGCATAAAGTCTATAATATTCTGCAACTCAGACTGCATCCTGCCATCATAGAATGGAAACGTAAGATAGACAATGCTCCTCAGGACAAAATCTTTGATGTGGATTTGACTTATATCACTTCACGCGGATTGTGGTATTACACTTCTTGGAAAGGAGATGTAAGTAAATCCGGCGGTGTTGCTACCAACATAGGAGTTCATTTCTATGATATGCTTTCATGGATATTTGGAGAGTTGCAGGAAAACATTGTACATATCTATACTCACGACAGAGCTGCAGGATTTTTGAGATTTAAAAGGGCAAGAGTCAGATATTTTCTTTCCATTAATTATGATACTATTCCGCAGGACATTAAAGAACAAGGTAAACGTACTTACAGAAAAATTACTTGCGAAGGAGAAGAGATCGAGTTTTCAGGAGGTTTTACTGAATTGCATACCGAAAGTTACAAGAACATTCTTGCAGGCAAAGGTTTTACTTTGGAAGATGCCCGTTCCTGCATTGAAATTGTCAGCACAATAAGAAATTCGCATCCTATCGGACTTAAAGGCGAATATCATCCGTTAGCACGTCTGCCTTTGACATCGCATCCTTTCAATTTGTAAGATTATGATAGAATTTGCCGATGCTACAAAGTTCATAAATGATTTTGAGGCGGTTTATTCCAAAAAAATCGTACGTATTCCATACTCTACCAAAGAGGGAGTACGCAAAACGATACTGATGTGCAAATGCGGAAAGACATACATAAGTTTGCCGTATATGTCTTTGGGTGTTATAGAGAACAGAACAACGGACAGGAAGACGGCTCCTTTTATGTTGTTTGAAACGGAAGAAGGTAATATCATATCTACAAGTAAAAAGAATTGGGAAATAAGGGATACGGCGGCTCATTCACCGTATATCTATGCGGATAAAATCTTCACATGGATTAATATTACGGATAAGGATGACGTAATGGATTTGTACACATCAAACGTAAGAAGAAAAATTCGTAAATCCCTCAAAGGTGGTATCGTTGTTAAAAGCGGAAGCAGCAAAAAACTGATAAGAGATTTCTACCATGCATATTTGTTGAGGATGAAAGAGATTTCGGTGGCACCGTTCAGCAAGCAAATAATAAAAAACAGCGTTAAAGTCGGGATGACAACGATATTTGTTGCTTACAAAGACAATAAAATTGTCGGTGGGGCTACACTTAATGATATGTACAACGGAGTCTTGGCCAACGGTCTGTTTGCAACTCCGTTTGAATATAACAAATATTATGTTTCGTATAATCTCCATTACTCCATGATGAGGTTTGCCAAAGAAAAAGATGCCGTTTATTATTCTTTTGGCAGAAGTACGAGGAACAGCAACGTACATCATTACAAAATGCACTACAAAGGAGAGGATATTCCTTTGTACTGGTCGTATTCAAGAAAGAAAAAGAATATCAGAGATATGAAATTGTTGTATTGGCTGTGGAGCAAACTCCCGGATTCTTTGACTAAATATTTGGGACCGATTGTTTCACGGTATGTTTATTAGTTTTTGTAAATTTCTAATTAAGCAAACATGAAAAGAAATATCCTGATTGCATTTTAACGGCATTATTCCTTCAAAGAATAATGCCGTTAAGGTTTCAATAGTGGTACATCAATTCATCAAAAATCACCGTTTTTGAATCTTTCTATACTTCTGCGGTCTTTCTTTGTAGGTCTGCCGATATGAGAATCCCGTTTCTCAAACATCATATCATGCATCATTTTAACTTTATCGTATTCCGCTTGCGGAGTCATATCTTCCATATACTCGGATACATCTTTTGCTCCTACCCGGTTTTTGAGTATCTGTCTTACTTTTATCGTTTTTTTCAAGGGATTGAGATTTACCGTCAGCACATCACCTATATTTACCTCTTTACTCGGTTTGAGGGGCATTCCGTCCCTGGTTACTTTTCCCAAATCGCAGGCTTCCGCTGCAATACTTCGTGTTTTATATATCCTGACACACCACAGCCATTTATCTACTCTCATAGTGGTTATTTTTTTCGCAAAATTAACAAATAAAAATAGAATTGCAACCATTTTCGGTTGTATTGACTGCGGAGAATATGTTTTTTCAATGGAAAAATACTTGCGGAACGGATTTTTTTTGTAATTTTGGATTTCGTAATATTGAAATCACATAATAAAAAAATAATGACGGAATATGAAAATATTAGTATTAAACTGTGGAAGTTCGTCTATTAAATATCAATTGATTGACATTACGGGCGAGAATACATCTACTCTTTTGGCAAAAGGGCTTTGTGAGAGAGTAGGATTGGAAATGGGAGAATTTACTCATAAACCTCAGGGCAAGGAAAAGCATTATGAGAAAGTTCCTATCCCGACTCACAAAGACGGTATCGCACTTGTTTTGAATGCTTTGACAGATGAGAAGATGGGAGTTATAAGTTCGTTGAATGAAATTGAAGCCTGCGGACACAGAGTGGCTCACGGCGGAGAGATTTTCACAAAAAGCGTACTTATTAATCAGGAAGTAAAGGACCACATCAAGAGTTTAGAGCCGTTAGCACCGTTGCATACGCCTGCAAACTTAGCAGGAATAGAGGCAATGGAGCATTTGTTACCAAATGCTCCGCAGGTAGCAGTGTTTGATACGGCATTCCATCACACAATACCGAGACAAGCATATCTTTACGGCATTCCTATCAAATATTATAACGACTACAAAGTCCGTCGTTACGGTTTTCACGGTACATCTCACAGATATGTTGCACCGAAAGCGGCAAAAATGTGCGGAATGGATATAAACAACTCGAAAATCGTATCATGCCACCTTGGCAGCGGGGCTTCAGTTACGGCTGTATTAAACGGAAAGAGTATAGATAACTCAATGGGATTTACAACAGTGGAAGGAGTTGTGATGGGTTCGCGTTGCGGAGACTTGGATGCAGGAGCATTGCTTTACATAGGCGAGAAAGAAGGTTGGGGTTACAAAGAACTGAACCGTTTTATCACAAAGGAGTGCGGACTTAACGGATTGACCGAAGGAGTTACGGATATGCGTGATATAATGGCAGGAAAGCGTGAAGGAAATCAGAAATTGAGTGATGCTTTTGACGTTTTTGCTTATCGAGTTAAGAAATATATAGGAGCATACGCAGCAGCAATGGGCGGTGTTGATATAATATTGTTCACGGGAGGTATAGGCGAGAACGCTTGGTGGCAAAGAGAAGCGATCTCCTCAGGATTGGAGTTCTTGGGTGCAAAGATTGACAAACAGGTCAATGAACAGATGGCAGGAAAGGATGGAGTTATCTCTACGGCTGATAGTAAAGTAAAGATACTTTCCGTAACCACCGATGAGGAATATGTTATTGCAAAGGACACTTTTGATTTGTGCAGATAGCATATTAAGAACTTTAAAGTCATTAAAGTCTTTAAAGAACAAATGAAATTATTCGGGAAGATTATATTAAAACTCGGCGGTTTTCATCTTCGCAGCGATTTCAGTGAGGAGATGAAAAACGCCGTTATTATTGAAGCTCCGCATACAAGTATGTGGGATTTTGTTTGGGGAAGGGCAGGTTTATGGGCCTTGGGCATAAAATGTCATTTTCTTATTAAAAAAGAGTTGTTCTTTTTCCCGTTAGGGATTATTCTTAAAATGTTAGGAGCCGTTCCCGTCAATAGAGGTAAGGACGGTAAAGGATTCTACGATCATATCATCAGACAACTGAAAGATAACGACAATTTTTCACTGATTATAACTCCCGAAGGGACAAGAAAACGTACGGATAATTGGAAGAAAGGTTTCTATTACATTGCTCGAAAGGCGGAAAAACCGATATTTATGGCATGGATTGATTATAAATACAAGACCTGCGGAGTCAGTAAGCAGGATAAGATTGTTCCGAGCGGAGATTATGACAAAGATTTCTTGATTGTCAAAGAGTTTTACAAAAAAGTTCATGCCAAACACCCTGAAAAGTTCAATCTTACTTCACAACAATAGTATTTCTTGTAAATTAAAATTGACAAACGGCGGTAAATTCTCTCAAATGAATCTGTCGCCGTTCTTTTTTGTTGCATAAACAGAGTAAAAGATTCATTTGAGGACGGATTTCTTACTGAAAAGTTTGGAAAACAAGGACAAAACTTCTGAAATCATTAAGAATATTTTTGAAATTATTAAAAAGAAATTCGTCAGGACGGTTCAAAATTATATTTCAGACGGTTCAAAATATGGTTTTTGACGGTCTGAAATCTTTTTTGAACCGTCCTGAACAAAAGTTTTCTTAATGATTTCAAAACTCTTTTCACTAATTTCAAAACCGGTTTCATTGATTTTAATTGACATTTCAGAAAAGCGACACGGTTTTTCTCACATCGGGAGTGAAAGGTTGCCGATGAATAAAAAAAACCGATTTTCATTTGTGCATATATATGAAATTTTGTAAATTTGCAACCAAATAAGAAAAAACATTGATAATACTATGATAAAGGCTGAAGAAGTTACGGTTGAAACCGCTAAAAAATTGGGGTTATTGCCTGAGGAATTTGAAAAGATTAAAGAATATTTGGGCGGAAGAACGCCGAATTTTACCGAGTTGAGTATTTATTCCGTTATGTGGAGCGAACATGCTTCATATAAGAATAGTATCAAATGGATAAAAAAACTTCCTAAGGAAGGAAGACAAATGCTTGTTGCACCGGGTGAGGAGAATGCCGGAATGGTTGATGTAGGTGACGGAAGAGCATGTGTATTCAAGATAGAAAGTCATAATCATCCTTGTGCCGTTGAGCCTTTTCAGGGAGCGGCAACGGGAGTAGGCGGAATAAACCGTGATATTTTCACAATGGGTGCAAGACCTATCGCACAGATGAACGCACTTCGTTTCGGAAAATTGTCTTCAAAACACGCTAAACATTTATTTAAAGGTTCTGTAGAGGGTATTTCCCATTATGGCAACTCTTTCGGGGTGCCTGTTTTGGGAGGAGAGGTTTTCTTTGACGAATGTTTTGAAAACAACCCGTTGGTTAATGCCATGAGTGTGGGTATAATGAAGAAAGAAGATCTGATAAAGGCTTTGGCAAAAGGAGCAGGTAACCCTGTTTATATTGTAGGTTCTTCCACAGGTAAGGACGGAATACACGGGGCAACGTTTGCAAGTGCCGATGTTACTGAAAACTCTGCCGACGATATACCTTCCATTCAAGTAGGAGACCCGTTCCAAGAGAAATTGTTGATGGAAGCATCCTTGGAATTAGGCCGTAGCGGAGCAATAGTAGGTATGCAGGATATGGGTGCAGCAGGTATTATCTGTTCTACAAGTGAAATGAGTGAAAAGGGCGGAAGCGGAATGAAAATCAATTTGGATGAAGTTCCTTTACGTCAGCAGAATATAGAAGCGTGGGAGATTCTTCTTTCCGAGAGTCAGGAAAGAATGCTCGTTGTTGTAAAGAAAGGACAGGAAGAAGTTGTTGAGAAGATTTTTGATAAATGGGATTTGAATTGTAAGAAGATCGGTGAAGTTATTGACGAGGATATGCTTTATTTCTATTGGAAAGGCGAATTGGTTGCCAAAGTACCTGCTTCAACACTTGTTCTTGGCGGGGGAGCTCCTCAATATGACAGAGAATATACCGAACCTGCTTACTACCAAAAGAGAAAAGAATTCAAAATTGACAGCATAAAAGAGCCTGATATTAAACAGGCAAAAGAAATTGCAAAGGCTATGGTTCATAATCCTAATCTTGCAAGCAAACGTTGGGTTTATGAGCAGTACGATACTATGGTAGGTACGCGTAATATGACAACTAACCGTCCTGCTGATTCGGGAGTTGCTAATATCAAAGGATGCAGCAACGGTATTGCCATGACTTGCGATTGTAATTCGCGTTATGTGTATTCTGATCCGTTTATCGGAGCCGAAATGGCGGTAGCAGAGGCGGCAAGAAACATTGTTTGTACGGGTGGAGAGCCGTTGGCAGTAACTAATTGCTTGAATTTCGGCAATCCTTACAAACCTGAGACCTATTGGCAGTTTGTTAATGCGGTTAAAGGTATGGGTGAGGCTTGTAAAAAGTTTTCTACGCCTGTTACCGGCGGTAATGTTTCTTTCTATAATCAGGCATCAATCAACGGAGTTGTGGAGGCCGTTATGCCGTCGCCTGTTATCGGTATGGTGGGAACGGTAAATAAGGACGATCAAACGGGATTGGACTTCAAACAAGAGGGACAAAGCATCTACTTGTTGGGAGAAGTTGTCAATGACATTAATTCTTCGGAGTATCTGTATAACTATTGCGGAGTCAAATTGAGTGATGTTCCTTATTTTGATATGGACAAAGAATTTGATTTGCAGCAGGCTGTCAAAAAAATGATAAAAACCAAGACTTTGCAATCCGCACATGATGTTTCTGACGGAGGATTGTTTATGAATTTGTTGGAAAGTGCTATGGTAAGAGACTTAGGTTTTGAGATAGAAACAGATAAAAATGTTCGTTTGGATGCATTTTTGTTCGGAGAGAGTCAATCTCGTATAGTTGTAACAATAAACGAGAATAAGAAAGCCGAATTTGAAAGCATTTTGGCCGAATACAACGTTCCTTGCCGTAAAATAGGTAAGACGACAAGTAAAAATATTGCCATTGACGGAGAAGATTTCGGTTGTATCTGTGAATACAAACGGATATTTAATAACGTCATCGGCGAAGAAATGGAGAAATAAGGATTCAACAAATAGTTTGTCCTTATAAATTGCCGGAAAGTGGGGAGAATCTTCACAAAAGTGATGATTCTCCCCACTTTCCGGCAATTTACAGTAGCAGTTATCTGAGGAATATAGTATATATACACACATAAAAAGGAGGTTAGTATGAAAAAAATGATTTTTTGGGCAGCATGTTTCATGCTTTTTATGCAAAGTTTTGCTTACGGACAACTTGCAGAAGGCAGAGAGTTTACCGTAGGCGCACTTACTTACAGGGTTCTTCCTGACCGCAGTACGGTAAAAGTAGGCTCCGCATATGAATATCATGCGTTGCTTCCGTTTGACTTGTCAATTCCGGAGTGGGTTGAATACGATGGTTACCGATATACTGTTACAGAAATAAGACGCAAGGCTTTTACTGGGTGTGATATAGTAAGTGTAACTATTCCTAACACAATTACCCTCATAGATACGTTTGCGTTTGAGTCTTGTCACGAATTGAAATCCATAGTTATACCTGACGGAGTTACTGAAATAAAACGCTTTGCTTTTGACTTTTGTGATAAAATGGAAAGTATTGAAATCGGCAAAAATGTATCTAATATTGAGGGGCATATACTACACGGCTGTAAAAATTTGCAGACTATTATTTGGAATGCTGAAAATTGCGGGGGAGACGGTTTTGAAGCGTATGGTTCGATTCCGTCATGGTTAGATAATACTAATACTGATTTGATGAAACATGTTGTAATCGGGACGACATGTAAAAATATTCCTGAAGGATTTATGGAGAATTATGCAGGATTGGAAGACGTTGTAATAAAAGGTTCAATTGAACATATCGGAAAACTTGCGTTTAGCAACTGCTCAAACTTAAAAAGCGTCGATATGCAGGGACCGTATGTCAGTGTTATTGAGGATTATGCATTTTCAACTTGTAAAAATCTGGCAATGGTCAATTTTAGTCCGAAAGTAGATACGATTAAATTACGTGCATTTACAAACTGTAAACTGGACAAGATACATTTACGTAATTGTACTTATATCGGACGAGAAGCCTTTTACAGTAATTGGGAAGTAAAGTATATTATCATTGATGGGGTTAAAACTATCGAGTCCGAAGCCTTTGCCCAATCATATGATGTGAGGATAGTTAAACTTGGAAAAGATATAAAAAGAATAGAGAAGTACGCGTTCAAACATAGTAGTTTGATAGATACTTTATATTGTATGGCTGACGTTCCGCCTGCTGTAGGGGATAGTATTCTTTATTATCACTACAAAAATCCGGAACATTTGATTGTTTATGTCCCTTGTGGCAAAGCAAAAGCGTACAAGAATGCAGATTATTGGAAAAAATTTACTATTCGTGAGTGGTGTGAGAGTACGGATCCTATAAAGGACGAGAAAATAATAATACCTCCATTGGCGGTTATTACTATGTTGGATTCCGGTACAGTTTACCAAGGAACATCTATTACATACAATGCAAGAATAAAAGGACATGTTGATAATACGGGCGAAGTACGATTCCAAAGAAGACCTGCAACTACAGATGAATGGATTACATGGAATGATGACCCGAAGAAGGTGTATGAAGACAATTATTCTGTAAGAAAGGAGACTATTGAGAGGTATATTCCTTTGAGTGATGAATATTTCGTGCGTGCTTATATGCTTGTTCGTTATAGTTCGGATCGTAATAAACACATTGATAGATGGGATACTGTCTTTAGTAATGAGATTCTCTTGAAACACGATTCCGGTATAGAGGATATTAATGAGGAGAATATGATTACTGTTTATCCTAATCCTGCAAAAGATATTGTTACTATTGAGGCGGTTGCTCAAATCGGCAAAGCAGTAAGGGTCTTTGACAATCAAGGCAGAGTTGTATTTGAAGACCAAAAAGCGGATATAAGACATTATGTTTTAAATACCGCATTATGGGCAAGAGGAATTTATTATATTGAAATTGACGGCAAACGAAGCAGGTTGATTCTTGAATAATCAGTTCCGAATAATTAGCATTACTAATTATGAAATAAAAAAAGCGGAGACTTTGTTAAAAGTCCCCGCCTTTTTTATTTGCAGATGTTATAAATCTTAATCTACTCCACTGCTTATTATAGGGTTTTCCATTATTGAAATAGAACCGTCTTTGCTGATTCTCATTCCCGTATCAGGTATTTTCAGATTGGATAATTTCTCATCAATATTATCTACAGCAGGTCTTAGATTCATTATAATCTCTCTGTTGCCGGAGTTCAATAAATCATGTATCTTTTTTATTCTTTCTCTTTTTGCATCAGAAGAGTTTTCGTATACAGAATTACTTTTCTCAAACGTTGTAACAGTATTGTCTTGTGTTATCTCTTTCAATGACGGTTTGGATATTGTTGTAGGATCGGAAGATTCACGACGTGAAAATATTTGTTCCATTTCTTTATTTTCGGATGGAGCAAACAAAGATGACATTGAAAGTCTGGTCGGTGTTTGAATATCTTCCGGAATTTCTATGGATTGCGTTTTTCCTTCCGTCCTTTCAAATTCTTTAATAATTTCATCATTGGTTTTTATATGCTCACTTTCCTTTTGCTGAACAGGAGGCTGAAAGGAAATAGGGTCTCCTAAAGTGATTCTTTTTGTCTCAATCTCCTTAGGTTTATCTAAAACACTCGTGGTGCTTGGTTCTTGATTAGGCTGAGTTTTGATACCGAATCCGTTGGCAGTATCCTTAATTTTATCTTCTATCCTGTCAAGTGGATTTTCAATGGTAGGTATAGGTTTCGGGTTTTCTCTGTGAGCAGGTTTCGGATTTTCAGGGATACTTATTCCGGGTTTCCTTGGAATAGGGTTGTAGATAGTTTTGGATTCAAAACCTGTAGCAACGAGAGTGATTGCTATCTTACCTTCAAGAGAGTCATCATATCCGTATCCCCAAATTTTATCAACATCAGGGCTTGTCAATTCTTCTATATAGTTAGTGATAGTTTCCAGTTCATCCATTTGTAGTTGGAATTTTTCATCGGAAGAGAAAGAAACATAAAGTAAGATATTTTTTGTTTGTTTCAAGTCATTGTCATTTAACAAATCACTTGTCGTTGCAGCTTTAATGGCTTCATAAGCACGATCTTCCCCTTCTCCGATACCGCTTCCCATCAATGCAACACCGGAATGTTGCATAACGGATTGAACATCTCGGAAGTCAACATGTATATATGCATTTGCCGTCATTATTTCCGAAATACCTTTTGCTGCAGTCAAAAGAACATCATCGGCAAGAGCGAAAGCATTAGACATAAGCATCGTTCCTCTGCCTTTCAATTTATCAGTGTTTACTATGATTATAGAATCCACCACTTTTCGCAGATTTTCTATACCCATAGTGGCTTGTTCTCTTCGTTTCTTTCCTTCAAAAGAGAACGGAATAGTAACAACGGCTACGACCAAAATTTCGTCATTACCGTCATCAACTTCTATTTCTTTTGCTATCTTAGCAATCTCGGGAGAAGCTCCCGTTCCCGTTCCTCCTCCCATACCTGCTGCAATAAAGAGCATGTGAGTATTGTTTGAAAGTACGGTTTTTATACGATCTGATGCTGCAATGGCAGCCTTTTGTCCTACGGCAGGGTCATTTCCTGCTCCTAAATCTTTATCTCCTAACTTTATTTTAGTAGTGACAGGAGAAGCATCCAAACTCTGCTTGTCTGTATTGCAGACGATGAAATCAACGCCTGTAATACCCTGTCTGTACATGTGATTGACAGCATTGGTTCCTGCACCTCCGACACCTATTACCTTTATGTATGAACTTTGTTCTTCCGGTGCTACATCAAAAAAATCAAAATCGGACATCTTTTATATATTCTTTTATATTAAACTTCAAATATGGCAACACTTCAAAGTGTAAAATTACCTTTTTTTGTCTGAAAAAAAGTATTTTTGTTTCCTTTTTTATGAACAAATAACTGTTAATAATCAGTTATAATTTGTTTCTATTCATTATTCTACACTATCATTCAAGACTTTAGCAAAGAACTTCTTGATGGCATCCAGTATAGAACCTTTCGGAGTTTTAGGATTTTCCTTATTATTTTTTACAGGTTTTTCTTCAACAACAGTTTGTTCCGTCTCCTCTGTTTTGGTTTCTGTATGAGAATTCAGATTTTCTTCATATTCAAAACCTTTCAAAACAAGTCCTATTCCTGTAGAATACATCGGATCGCAGCAATCACTTGTACTATCTGAAAGCCATTTACTATCAGGATCTCCTGTTCTTGTAGGAATTCCTGTTATGTATTGAGTATATTGTGCAATGTGCTCCAATTTACTTCCACCTCCTGTCAGTACTATTCCTGCTATTAATATCTTGTCATCATAATAGCCGTTTTTCAATTCGAAATCTACCTGTTGCAGTATCATCTCAACACGTGCTTTTATGATTCCTGAAAGCATATACAAAGTTACTTCTCTACCTTCTCTACCTTTCAAACCCGGTATTTGTATTATAGTTCCCTGTTGGCTTTCGGTTTGCAGACAATCTCCGTAATGAGTTTTTAGAGCTTCTGCCTGATATTGCATGATACGACATGTTTCTTTTATGTCATTGGTTATACTGTTACCTGCCAGTTGAATGACTGCAGTATGACGCAATATACCGTTTTGGAATATGGCCATATCCGTAGTACCTCCTCCAATATCCACCAAGCATATTCCTGCAGTTTTCTCATCCTCATCAATAACGGCTTCGGCACTTGCTATAGGTTCAAGAATTAATCCTTTGACCTTGTAACCTGCCATAGATACACTCCTGTATATATTATGTATGTTGTTTTCATCTCCGCTAATGAGGTTATAATTAACTTCTATAACCTTTCCTACATATCCTACAGGATCGGTAATACCTGCCTGCCCGTCTATAATGTAGTCTTGAGGAACAATGTCTATGATGCTTTCTCCAGGAGACAAAACTCTGTTGTATTGTTCATTGATCAATTCCCTGATGTCTTCCTCTGTAATTAAGTGATCTTCCTCTTTAATAATTTTCTGACTCCTGTTAAGACTATTTTTAATATTATGACCGGCAACACCTACATATGCTTCCGTAATCTTAATATTACACTTTTTCTCTGCAAGTTCTACTGCAAGTTTAATGCTGTCTGCCGTATTTTTTATGTTTTTGACTGCTCCGTGTACGACGCCTACGGAAGTGGTCTTGCCCATACCGACGATACTTACTTTTCCGTTAGCATCTTTCTTACCGACAAAGACTGCGATTTTGGTAGTTCCGACATCTATGCCTACGATCATATTGTCTGTATTTACTTCTTGGGTTCTCTCCTGTTGTAAATTTTCCATATCTATTTCTTTTATTTATATTTTCCACATATAATTTGATTATGAAATCTTAAATCTATGTACTCATAATCATCCCACCCTTGGGTTTCAAATGAATAGTTTATCAAATAATGTAACTTTTCCAACTCTTCCTTCCATTCTTTTTTATCTCCTAATCTTATAACATAATCTCCTTGGGTAGGTATTAGAAACCAATTTTTATCTTTTTTCATTATTCCGCTTATCCATTTCTTTAACAAATTATCTGCATTAATAAGCGTTGCTATATCGTAAATTATTTTCGAATCACCGTTTTTTATTGTATCTATGTGTAATACCGGATTATCTTTTATATCTCCTATTGCAGTTAAACATTGTACGGGCTTTATAGTTTTTATTATATCCATCTCATCATCTATATAAAAATTGTGATTTGATTTATTATAAACCCTTACAATAATTGTTTTTTGTACAATAGTTATACGTAACTCTCCGGTTAAAGAAACAGAAACAACAGCATTCTTTATAAAGTCATTATGTTCAAGATACTCTTTTATGTCATCCGTATCAATCTTATTTCTTTTATATGTTAGGAAGTTTCCGTATTTTTTTGATAATTCATTTAATATTTCCGTTTCGGTCAATATTTTCGGTCCTTCAGTGTTTTGAATTTTTAGTTCAATATTTGATATCTTTGATAATCCTACTAACAAAGGTACAGCAACGGCAATCACAATGACTGCCACAATTATCCCTGCCTTTATTAGAATTCGTTTACTCATGAATTTCTTAATTATCGTTTAGTAGTTCTTCTATTTGTGGTACTAATCTGTCAATATCTCCGGCTCCAAAAGTAATTAAAAATTTTGGATTAAGGGCTTCTAATAACGGAAAAAGTTGTTCTTTATTTACTAAATACTTATCCATTTTATTTATTTTGTGCAGTAGTAAGTGAGAATCCACTCCTGCAATAGGCTCTTCTCTTGCCGGATATATCGGTAATAATATTACTTCGTCCAATTTCTCCAATGCTTTTGCAAAATCATCTGCAAAATCTCTCGTTCTGGAATATAAATGCGGTTGAAATATCCCTGTTATCTTTTCTTGTGGATACATCTGTCGTAAGGAATCTATGCATGAGGTAATCTCTTTCGGGTGATGTGCATAATCATCAATGAAGATTCTGTTATTATTTTTTATTCTGAAATCCAGTCTGCGTTTCATTCCACTGAAAGATTTCAATCCTTGTCGCAGTATTTGTTCTCTTTCTTTAATATTGACATTAATACTTTTCAGAGCAAAATTACATACGGTCAGAGCAGCTACTGCATTTTCCACATTATGCATACCGGGATAGGACATTTGCATATCATACCAAACCCCGTCATCGTGTTTATAATCGAAAAAATAACATCCTTTGCTGATACGAAGATTCCAGGCATAGTTATCGGATTCTGTATTTAGAGAAGAATATGTGCGTAGAGGTATTCTATTTCTGAGATCTTTAATCAGACGTTCTTGATCCTGTCTTACTAAAAGAAGACCGTCTTTATTTGTCAGACAAGCAAATTGTTCAAATGCGTCATGCAGGTTTTCATAGTTATGATAAATATCCATATGGTCTGCATCAATAGCTGTTATAACGGAAACAAACGGATTTAGCTGCAAAAAGCTTCTGTCGTATTCATCAGCTTCCGCTACAATGAATTTAGAATTTTTATTGTATATGAAGTTAGTGTCAGCACTTTTCAGGATACCTCCCAAAAAGGCACTGCATCCATAATCTGAAGAAGATAGAATGTGAGTAATCATGCCACAGGTTGTTGTTTTGCCGTGTGAACCTGCAACAGCCAGAACCTTTTTGTCTTTAGTTATGTGTCCCAATGCTACAGAGCGTTTTTCCAAAGGAATATTCTGTTGTTTTATATAGTTTAGTTGCTCATTATTTTCAGGTATTGCGGGAGTATATATGCATAAGTCTATGTTGTTCGGGACATTTTCTTTTTTATCTTCATAATTGATTTTAATGCCTTCTTTTTCCAGTTGTATTGTCAACTCACTGCGTGTTTTGTCATAACCGCTTACATCATCGCCTTTTGTATTTAAGTAACGGGCGATGGCACTCATACCTATTCCTCCTATTCCCAGAAAATAAATTTTCATCTTACCATGTTTGTTTATTAACTACGCGGATAGCAACCGTATCCTTGTATCATTATTTAACCAATTCATTTATAACTTTAAATATTCTTTCGTCAGCATCTCTTATACCAAGTTGTATAATATTTTTTCCTAAAGTTTTCATCTTGATCTCATCTTTGATTAGACCATCAAGAACATTGACAAAAAGACTGTCAAGTTCAGTATCCTTAATCATCAGTGCGGCATTTCTATTTACCAGTGCTGTTGCGTTTTTTGTTTGATGATCCTCTGCAACATTAGGGGAAGGGACGAGAATCAACGGCTTGCCGACAAGACAGAGTTCACTTATACTCAATGCTCCGGCTCTTGCCATAATTACATCTGCAACCCTGTAAGCCTTATCCATATCGGTAATGAATTCATGAATATGAATCAATTCTTTTGCTTTAGGACTGTGTTTGAACAAGGTAGATACGCTATCAATGATATGGGAGTAATAACTTTTGCCTGTTTGCCAAAGGAGTTGTATATTATTATCTATAAAATATTGTAAGTTCTCATCAATAACTTTGTTGATGCTTCCCGCTCCTAAACTTCCACCGGTAACGAACAGAGTTTTCATTCCTTCTTTCAAATCGAAGTGCTGCAGGCTTTCCGTTCGTTCTCCATTAGTGTTATCATTGAACGAAGCAATGTTGTTTCTTACGGGATTACCGGTAAAGATTATTTTATCTTCAGGAAAGTATTTGTCCATATTGCCGTACGCTACACATATTGCAGACGCCTTCTTAGCAAGAATCTGATTTGTTTTTCCTGCTAAAGAATTTTGTTCCTGAATCAGAGTAGGTATTCCGAGTTTTTGTGCAGCAAAAAGGGTAGCCCATGATGCATATCCTCCGACCCCTATGACAATATCAGGACGGAACTCTTTTATTATTTGTTTTGCTTTAAGCAGAGATGAGATCATTTTAATAGGTAATGAAAGATTTTTCCAAATCTTCTTCCTTTGGAATCCCTTTATGTTGAGACCTTCTATTTTATAACCTGCTTGCGGGACTTTTTGCATTTCCATTCTGCCCGAAGCACCGATGAAAAGAATATCGCTGTCAGACTGATGTTTTTGTATAACATTTGCTATGGCTATGGCAGGAAAAATATGTCCTCCTGTCCCTCCTCCGCTTATTATTACTTTCATTGCTTATTGTGTTTGATTAATATCTTCTTGTTCTGATGTATTGTATGTTATTGGAGTTTCGTCTTTATCATCCGTTACTTTTTTTGTTATGTTTAGAGTTATTCCTAAGAATATGCTGGCAAAAACAAAGGATGTTCCTCCGTAAGAAATAAAAGGTAATGTTTGCCCTGTTACAGGAATAAGACCTACAGCTACGCTCATATTAATAAGAGTCTGTAAGGTAATGATGATTCCCATAGACAAACATGCCATAGACCCGAAGTATCCGTCAATATTTCTTGCGGTTTTAAACATTCTGTATAGCAATATGATGTATAATAAGATGATAAAACCTCCTAACAATATACCTCCTTCCTCCAAGATAATTGAAAAAATAAAATCATTATGGGCTTCGTCAAGGAATCTTGACTGAATACTGTTTCCTATACCTCTTCCTATTAATCCGCTTGTAGCAATTGCCGTTAAAGATAAGTTTGTCTGAGTTAAAGCCCTGTAATCAATTCTTGTATGGCCCTCCGTTCTGGCTAATATCGTTCCAAGACGTCCGATTTTACTTGCAAATTCAGGACTGTATCTGGCTATCGTCAGAAGTATTCCTATGAATACAACCAAACATAACAACATAGTGTACAAATATTTTTTTCTTACACCCCCTATACGCATCAATATGAAACTTGTTATAAATATTAAAACGGAAGTTGAAAAGTTTGACCAGAAAACAATGCCACAGACAATGAACAAAGGTATCATCAAAGAATAAAAAACTTTTTTATCTTCAATATGATCCTGGTTATTTGCCATTATCATGCATATATAGAATAACGTTACATATTTTGCTATTTCCGACGGTTGGAATTGCAGGTTGTAGAAACCCAAATTTATCCTTATCCATCTTGCCATTGAAACAGTAGTATGGTTGAAAAGGGCCTGCAGGTACGGTACGCAGGTTAGGATAATTGAGAACCACAGCAAAACTTTTAAGATCTTTGTTATTTTACGGTAATCCGTTCTATGGAACAAAAAACAACATACGAAACCTATGATAAGCCAGATAATATGGCGTAACAGCAGAGGAAGAAAACTTCCACCGCCTATTTCTTTTCCCATAGCAGAGAAGACCTCTACTATACTGATAAAGATAAATAGGAAATATACAATCCAGATTACCTTATCCCCTTGTAATATTTTATTTTTTATGTTTCCCAATTTTCTTTTTATATTAAATATTCGTTACATGGAAAAGACTTTCTCCTCAAATACCTTGGAGAGAAAAGTATTGACACAACTATCTTGTTCAAAAGAAGTGAAAATGATACAGTCATCTATTGTAGCGATTTTGGCTGCCATGGAAGTATTTTGCAGAATGTCATCTTTTGAAGCGTTGGTGATGAATACCTGTCTTATTTTTGACCCGAGAGTACTTGAAACACTTTTAATCTCATCACGGCTAACAGTACCTTTATTTACAATCCATATAATATTTTTAGCAGTTTTTGAGAATAACAACCATGCCGAATTGATGTTTTGTACTCCTACAGCATTGATGTATTCTACTCCGGACACAACTGCGACGGTATGATGATTGTTTTGCGTATTTTTCCTTAAAAATCCTCGCATAAGTATTTGGTTACGCATTTTGCGTATGTTATTATATGTTCGCTCGGACTTCAATGTATATTTTCCTTCCTCCGTTGTTGATGCTAATTCTTCAATTGTCATGGTTTCGTTACGTTTTTTTTATCTTAGTTTAAGGGTTATAATTGTTATCACTGCCAAAATTATACTTATTAAAAAGAAACGTTGTACAATTTTACTCTCGTGCCAGCCTTTTTTTTGAAAATGATGATGTATGGGAGTCATAAGGAAGATTCTCTTTCCCTCTCCGTATTTTTTCTTTGTATATTTAAAATATGATACCTGCATTATTACACTTACGCTCTCAACGAGGAATATCCCGCATAGTAGAACTAAAAGCCATTCTTTTCTTATTAATATCGCCAATACGGCAATTATACCTCCTATTGTTAAAGACCCAGTGTCCCCCATAAATACTTGTGCAGGGAAAGTATTGTACCAAAGAAAGCCTGCAGTAGCTCCGACGAAGGCAGCTATGAATATTGTCAATTCACCGATGTTAGGAATATACATTATGTTGAGGTAATTTGCGAAAATTATATTACCGCTTACCCAGGCAAGGATGCCTAAAGTGGAACCTATTATTGCAGAAGTTCCCGTTGCAAGCCCGTCAATTCCATCGGTTAGATTAGCTCCGTTACTTACGGCTGTTATAATCAGTATCACGATAGGGATAAAGATCAGCCATGCCCAGTTTTTATAATTTTTGGTAAAAGGCTTGAGAATCTTACTATAATCAAATTCATGACCCTTAATGAAAGGGATAGTAGTTTTAGTACTTCTGACGCTTTCTTTTGAGAATTGTTGTTTTGCTTTCTCGTATGTTGTCTCAACCTGCAAATTGTGAGTTTGCGAGTACTCGGCAATATCTTGTTTTTCTTTGATAACAATATCATTAGAAAAGAACATCATACTTCCGACAATTATACCCAAGCTGATTTGTCCCAATATTTTACCCCAACCGTTCATACCTTCCTTATGTTTCTTGAAGACCTTGATATAGTCATCCATGAAACCTAACAGACCTAACCAAATTGTCGTAATAATCATTATGATTATATATATATTGTCCAATTTACAGAATAGCAATACAGGGACTAAAATACCGAACAAAATAATCAATCCGCCCATTGTCGGGGTTCCTTCTTTTTCTTTTTGTCCTGCAAGACCCAAATCTCTGACCGTTTCGCCGATTTGTTGTTTTTTCAGAATATTTATTAATTTTCCTCCGAAAACAATGGTAATCAGCAAAGATACTATTGCAGAGGCAGCCGCACGAAATGAAATGTACTGAAACACTCCTGCTCCGGGGAAATCAAAACCCTCATCCAACCATCTGAACAAATAATACAACATATCTATTTTACTTTATTTTAACTTATTTACACTTAGGTAGAATCATCGGTTATTTCATCAACTCTTCTTTGTCGTCAAAATGATGTTTAACTCCTTTGATCTCCTGATAATTCTCATGACCCTTCCCTGCAATTAATATAATATCGTTCTTTTTTGCTAAAGCTATTGCAATTTTTATTGCTTCCCGTCTGTCTGTTATCGAGAACACCTGTTTATTTTCCGTATCATGCACCTGATCCAAGCCTTTCTCCATATCTTTTATTATGTCTTCGGGATTTTCATCACGAGGATTATCACTTGTCAATATCAAAATATCACTGAGTTTATATGATATTTCGGCCATCAAAGGGCGTTTTGTCTTATCTCTGTTGCCTCCGCAACCTATTACGGTGATAATCTTTTGGGTAAGAGAAGTGCGACAATCGTTTATCGTATTTAGTACATTCTCTACTGCATCCGGTGTGTGTGCGTAGTCAATTATTCCGTAGGCTTCATTTCTTAGTTTATATATTTCAAATCTTCCTTTTGCAGCTTTCAACATCGAAAGATTTTTTAATACGTCCAACTTATCGGCACCCAACAATATAGCGGTAGAATAAACAGCCAAAAGGTTGTACGCATTGAATTTTCCCACCAAAGCAAGACGCACCGGTAAGTTGCGATAGGCATTTAAAGAGTCCTCAAATGTTATTTCCATATCTTCCAAAGAGGATTCCAGTATCTTGGCTTTAAAATCTGCCTTTGCATTTTTCAACGAATACAGATAACGTTTTGCTTTTGTGTTTTGCAACATGACCTCGCCGTTCTTGTCGTCTATGTTTGATAATGCAAATGCTGACGCAGGCAAATCGTCAAAAAACTTTTTCTTCGCTTTGATGTATGCGGCGAATGTTTTGTGATAGTCCAAATGATCAAGAGTTATATTGGAAAATATTGCTCCTGCAAACTCCAATCCTGCAATACGATTTTGAACAACTGAATGCGAACTGACTTCCATAAATGCATATTGACAGTTCCGAGCAACCATTTCGCTCAATAGTTCATTTAGCGTTATGCTGTCGGGTGTCGTTCTCTCAGTAGGTAACACCTTGTCGGCAATCATATTTTCGACAGTAGATATTTTACCGCATTTGTATCCGAGTTTGGTAAATAGTTCATGTAATAAAGTAACCGTTGTGGTTTTTCCATTCGTACCGGTGATACCTACAAGTTTCAGTTTAGCAGACGGATTATCATAAAAGTTCTTTGCTGTTTGTGCCAAAGTAAGAGAAGAACTCTTTACTCTTATATATAATACGGAATCATCATTTGCACAATATTCTGCATTGTCGAAAATAATAACTTTCGCTCCGTTGTTTACGGCTTTGTCAATGAACAGATGTCCGTCCGTAACTTCTCCTTTCTCTGCAATAAACAGATAATTATCTTTCACCTTACGACTATCGAAAGCAATACCCTCAATGTATATCGAATCCAAATTGTACGGTACTCCGTTCAAAGTGGTATTTTCAATATTGTATTCTACGTTTAGTAATATGTCTTGTAAATTCTTTGTCATCTATTTTTTTGTTAATGTAAGGATTATAGTTTTTCCTCTTTCAATCTTAGTATTAGGTTTTATACTCTGTTCTTTTACATTGCCGTAACCGGAAAACGTTACTTTCAATCCCAATCTTTCCAAGACAAACAGGGCATCTGACAGATTCCATCCTTTCAAGTCAGGGACTTTATCCGACAGAAGAGCAGATTTTATTTTGACGGAGTTATCAACAAATCTGTTTTTCTTATCCGTAGTTGAGTAAGAAGTAATATTGTTACTTTTTGCGATGTTATTTTGTGATGTTTCTTCAACCCTTTGAGCATTTACTCCCATAACTCTGTCGCTTATTTCTCTGAAAACAGGAGCTGCCAGATCTCCTCCGTGCGTTACTCCGCCTTTCGGTTCATTGATAACGACAATGCAGGAATATTGCGGGTTGTCTGCAGGGAAATAACCGGCAAAAGAAGCTCTGTGCAAACGATGTTGGCTCTTTACGTCTCCGCCTGAATAATTGACTTCAGCCGTACCTGATTTTCCGGCAATGCCGTATGATGCGGACTTAAGTCTTCGCCCCGTTCCGTAGATGACCACACGTTTAAGAATATCCTGTAAGATTTTTACGGTTTCGGGTTTGCACATTCTGCGTTTCAAAGTGTCTGCAGAGAATGTTTTTATTACTTGTCCGTCTTGCAATACCTGACGTACGAAAATCGGTTTGAGCATTATACCCCCGTTTGCTATACCGTTATAGAAAGTTAAGAGTTGGAGCGGAGTCATAGCTGTAACATAGCCGAAAGACATACGTAATAAATCGTCCGTATAGCGGGAAGAACCTATTGTAGGCAGAGGTTCATGGACCATTATATCCGTTTCCAATTTTTTATACGGGAAGTATTCCTGTAAGTCTTTGGCAAACTGCTCTCTGCTTTTATAATTTTGTCCGTAATAGTCATAAACCAAACTGCTTATTCCTACATTGGAGGATATTTCCATTGCACGGGTTAAAGAAACGTCCTTATCTCTGCCTTTTTTATTGACGTCATAGATAGGTTTTGATGCATTCGGAAATTCTTTCATTCCCGTCGGAACGATTATTGAAGTATCGCAATAGCCTTTGTCCAAAAGCATCATGTCAGTTACGGTCTTGAATGTACTTCCCGGTTCATAACGACTGCCGACTGCAATATTGCGATCTTCGTAGTAGTAATAGTCATCCTTTTCTTCCTGATCAGTTTTCTTTTTTCTATCTTTCAGAGTCTTACGAGTGAAAGAGGCCAATGCTTTAATATAGCCTGTTTTCGTTTCCATCAAAATAACGCAGCCTTCTTTAGCATCGTTACTGTCAAGGCATTTTTTCAATGCCGTTTCAGCCAATTCCTGTAAAGGAATATCCAATGTAGTTATAATATCATTGCCTCTTTTAGGCTTTATAAGCAATGTGTCGTCAATAGGTATCCACAAGTTCGGGGCAATCTTTCTTTCCAATCGCTCGCCTTTACTGCCTTGTAAAGTACTTGCATAAAAACCTTCGATGCCGTTACTTGTGTCAATACCGTCTTTTATGTATTCTATTCCGATAGTTCTTCGTGCCAAATCGCCGTAAGGATAAACTCGTTTGTATTTCAAATCTGCGAAAATGGCATTGCGTATTTTTCCGAAATTTTTCAATGCATCCAAATCATCCTGCCTTGCCATTTTGGCAATAAGTGTTCCTCTGTTTCTTTCTGCACGGTTTTTTTGCAGATATTCTTCCCATTGGGTTTTTGTTTTTGAAGGAAATCGTTGAGAAAGTAAGGAACACAAGTCATTCAGGCGACGTTTCCAAAGTGTATCTGCAATTACCCAATCTATTTTGTCTTTTTCCCCGACTGCATTTATTTTTCCTATGCCCAAATCCAAGTAAATGTCATATCGTATCTCGTTAGCAGCCAACAAAAGCAACTCTCCGGTAACATTATCATAAGAATATATGTTTCCTTTCGGGGCATAAAAGGAGCGTTTTTGAATCAAACGTTCATTACTTATTGAATCAAAAACCGTCCTGTCGCTCGTTTTCAGTCTTATTGCTTTTACGAATATGATTATAAAGACTACTACGAACAGCCAATATAACAAAGGAACTATCGTTTTAATATTTTTATCAAATCCGGACACTTATCTATTCAATAATTATAATATCCTTAACTTCTTCTTTACTGATGGCAATACCCCTCGGAGCTAATCTTTCGTTGAGTTGCTGCATTGAAATGGTGTTCTGATAGATAGTTTTGGTTTTTAAAGATTTTTCCTGTAAAGCAGTTATCTCTGCCGCCAATTTATTAATATCCCTTATAGTGTGTTCACAGGTGAATCGAAATCCTATGTAAATCACTAAAAGCAATACACAGAAACTTAAAAACAAAAGATTTTTGCCCGTTATCTTTTGTAAGAAAGTTCCGTTTAATATTTTGGTTACAACATTCATATCTTTTTTTACTTCTTCTCTGCTATTCTCAGTTTGGCACTTCTTGCACGCGAATTGTTACATATCTCTTCTTCGGAAGGTGTTATCGGTTTTCTTGTTATCGGTTTGTAAGGAGTATTTACGTTTCCGTAGAAATCTTTCTCAATTATGCCTTTTGTATTTCCCGAACGTATCAATTCTTTGACCTTTTTATCTTCCAAAGAATGATAAGATATGACTGCCAACCGCCCTTGAGACTTAAGCATTCCCTCACATTGGTTAAGCATGGAATCAAGAGAGGAAAGTTCGTCATTTACTTCAATTCGCAATGCCTGAAATATCTTGGCAAAAAACTTATTTTCAATATTAGGCTTGGTAAGCGACTTCAATATTCCGCAAAGTTCGGTTGTTGTGGCAATATATTGCTCTTCACGTTTTTTGCATATCATTTTTGCCGTTTGTTTTGCATTAGGAATTTCGGCGTATGAGAAAAACAGTCCCGCAAGTTGTTCTTCGGTGTAAGAGTTGATAATGTCCGCAGCCGTAAATGCGGTATCAACATTCATTCTTAAATCGAGCGGAGCATCGCTGCGGAAAGAAAATCCGCGTTCGGAAGTATCAATCTGGTGAGAAGATATTCCAAGGTCGGCAAGTATGCCGTCAACTTGCGTAACTCTGTACAGTCTGAGTTGTTTTGTCATGTTGGAGTAGTCATCGTTGATAAGGCAAAACCTTTCATCCTCAATGGTATTTTTAACAGAGTCTTTGTCCTTGTCGAAAGCGTAGAGTTGTCCGTTATTGCTCAATTTGTTGAGAATCGCACGGGAATGACCGCCTCCTCCGAAGGTTAAATCCACGTAAATACCGTCAGGATTAATGTTTAATCCTTCAAGGCATTCGTTAAGTAATACCGGAACGTGATATGTATTAGACGGACTTGTCGGCATTGGATGTTTTCAGCAAATTTTTCGCAACTTGTTTATAATCAAAGTTATCTTCCGAAGTTTTTTTGTAAGTATCCGCATCCCATATCTCAAGAAAATTGCCGGAACCTATTATTACGATTTCTTTTGTTATGTTAGTTGATTTTCTCATCATTTCCGGAATCAACAAACGGTCAAAAGAATCCATTTCCAACATATTTCCCTCGATAAAACGGCGGTAAAGTTTCTTGGAATCAGGATCATAGAGATTCAGATTCTTGTTTAGAAACGATACTTCTTTTTGAAAACTTTCGTAAGTAAAGACTTCCAAACAATCGTTGTAGATACTTTTGCGGATGAAGTAGCGATTGTCGGAAGCAATATCCAACTGCTTCTTTATCGCTGCAGGCATCTTGAATCTGCCTTGAGCATCCGTTTTACAATATTCTACACCTACCAACAAAGACATTGTTTTTAACCTCTTTACTCCTTATAAAAGTGTTGCAAATTTACTAAAAAAAATCCAAATATTACCAAATTTTGACTTTTTTTACCTATTTATCCCAGTTTTACGTGAATTTTCTGTAAAGGTTACACTTTTTTGAGAATTATTTTTTTAAGATTTTCAATAGGTTAGGGACAAAAAATTTCAAAAAAACGCAGGGTTTAAAAGTTTTCAACAATCTGAAAGATGGAATTACACGGAATATTTTCGGGAAGTGTGATAATTTTCATGAAAAGTGTGATAAAACTTTTGAAATCTCTGACATTATTTTTGTCAGGACGGTTCAAAATCAACTTTCAGACCGTCCAAAATATAGTTTTAGACCGTCTGAAAAATTTTTTGAACCGTCTGAAACAAAAATATTCTTTATGATTACAAAAATATTCTCACACTTTACAAAACTAATATCATTGTTTTCAAATAAGTTATCAATAAAAGGGTAAATATTCATTTGACAGTTTTCGGATTTTATGCTGAAAAATGAGTTATTTTTATGAAAGATAGGATAGTTTTTACGAAATTTGCAAAAAATTTACGGATATGGGAAGTATAATAAATAAATCTGTTAAAATCATATCGGTATTAGTTGCTTTGATGTGTTTGTTTTCGTGTTCAAATACGGAGAAAAGAGTGGTAACGGACGGTTTTGTGCAGGGAACTTATTATCATATTGTTTTCTATGCACAGGATACCTCAGGCATCAAGCAGGACATAAAGAAAATATTTGCCGATATTGATTCGTCATTATCTTTATGGGTGGAAAATTCAACGGTTAGCAGAGTGAATCGTAATGAGGACGTGCTGTTGGATGACATATTCATTGATAATTTCAATGCTGCGATAAAATTTTCGCAATTAACCGACGGAGCATTTGATATCACGGTCGGGGAATTGGTCAGAAAGCACGGATTTGCAAACAAAAACAGAGAAAAATTAACAGACGGGCAGATTGATTCACTGTTGCAGTTCGTAGGATATGAGAATATTTCTGTAAAAGACGGAAAACTGATAAAAAAATTTCCACAAACAACATTGGATTTCAATGCTATAGCACAAGGATATACTTCCGATAAGATTGCATCGTATTTTCGCAGTCGCAACATCCGTTCTTTTATAGTGGATGTAGGAGGAGAAGTGATGTGCGGAGACAGAAAACCCGACAATTCCAAATGGTCGGTAGGAATAGAACAGCCCTCGGATGAGGATTCTCGGGATAATGAGAGACAAATGCAGCGGGAGAGAAAGACTCAACAGATTATCTATCTTGAAAATGAGTCGGTTGTAACAAGCGGTAACTATAGAAAGTTTTATATTGAGGACGGTGTGAAATATTCGCACACTATTGATCCGAAAACAGGCAGATCGGTAACGCATTCTTTGCTTTCAGCATCAGTTGTAGCCGAAGATGCCGTAACGGCAGACGCTTTAGCAACGGCGTTTATGGTTATGGGATTGGAACGAACGCAAAAGTTTTTGCAAACACACGATCAATATGCTGCATATCTGATTTTCTCCGACAAAGACGGCAATATGCAGACTTGGCAAAGCAGAAATTTCGATAAATATACAAAGAAATAAGCAACCTGACAAAGTTTTACGGCTATAGTCCGTAATGTCGGGAGCAGGGTTTTATTCTTTTTGTCAGTCAGTTATGACTTCAATGTTTTTAAATCTGTCATCAACGGCAAAATTCTTGCTTACAATGAGATATTGAGTACCTTCAATATTTACAATATCAAATGCATCCGACTCAATTCTTGTAGCGGTGTATTTCTCCATTCTGTTTGCAAACGGCTTTATGTAGAACGGTAGGGAAGAAAAGTCGGTTTCGTTCAGTATAAAGTAAACTTTCTTTGGTTGTTTGCCGTTATACTCCTTGACATAAAACGGAAGATTCGGATAATCACTGAAATCTTTGTACCTATCAGGATTTGCCGTTGCCTCATTACAGAATCTTTCAGGAATAAATGCTAACGAATCTCTGTTAAATGCAGCAGCCATTTGGATATTCTCATGATTTTCGGATGAATAGAAATTATAGTACTCAGTCCACTCACTGATTAACGGTTCTTTGACATATTTTCTAAAAGGTTTAGGGATATTTACTGTATTTGTTTTTACTACAAATTGTTGGCTGTTTCTCATTTGACTGTACAGACTTCGGTATTCTTGATAGTTGTATACCGAAAAAACTAATGTTACGGCATAGAATACGGTAACAACTCCGCAACATACGTATAGGAAAGTCCGCTTTTCAAAGTTTATATGCTCATTTAATAAGACCAGTATCAATATCAGAGAGAAAAATTCTGCACCGAATGCAACTCTTGAATCCAATCTTCCCACATAGAAAAGAATACATATTGAAACAATAATTGCAGAAAGGATGGCAATGTATTTTTTTACAAATGTTGTAATTGAAAGTTTTTTCTTCTTTATCAAAATAAATATTATTACTGCCAGAATGTATATCAGTCTTAACTTTGTTAATGTCATAAGACTTAAATAAACGTTATGCAGAATTAACAATAAAGAAAAACCGTCTTTGGAAATTGTACTCCTGTGCATTGTTGAAGGAGAAAAAGTACAAACAAAAGCTCCGATAATAAAACCTATGATTAAAACAAAATTACCGTTTTTGTATATAGTTTTATAATTAAGTAATGAATATACAATCAAACCGCAGGCAAGAGGGAAAGTTATTCCTTCATGTGTCCAACCTAAAAGAAAACATATACAACTTAACGGAATATGTTTGTAAGATAAGGGTTGTTCTTCCGTCCTGCCGAGCATAAACAAAAAGATTAGCACGGCAAATGCCGGCCACAAATAGTTAATACTTCCGGTCATCCATAGAAAAGTTCCGCTGAATTCAGGTAAAAAGCCGCATACTATGACAATTATCAAGACAGCACTTACAGAATACTTTTTATTTTGTAAGATTCTTGTTAAGAGAGCAATAAAAAGACAGAATATAATGGTGTTGAATATATTGAATACATTTTTTCCTATAATGCCTGTAAAAAATTGTACGAAGCAATGAACGATACTTCTGCCGTTGAAGAGAAAATAGTGATTATATTGTGATATGAAAATATCTTTAAGGTTTTCAATAGGTCTTTCAAAGTCCATGAACGGGCGATCTTCCAGGCAGAATACAAATTTATAAAAATAATCGTCTCCGTATTCAGGAGTCAGAAAGTTAAGAATATAAAATAAAATGCCTATAATAGCCAGGCATAACCAATATATTTGGGACTGTTTTTTCATAATTGTTTGTTATTTTCTTCTTCGTTGTATGATTTTATGATATAAACAGGTCTGTTCTTTGTTTCGTAAAAGATTCTTCCTAAGTATTCTCCTATTATTCCCAAGAATAAAAATTGAAGTCCTACTGAAAACAGTATTACGGTTATCAATGTGGGAAATCCTTGTATGGATTCTCCCCAGATTAATGTTTTTGCTATGATAAAGCACATGTAACCAAATGCTCCTAAAGAAACCAACAGCCCGACAAAAGTGGCAAAACGCAACGGTAATGATGTAAATGACGTTATTCCATCTACTGCTAATCCAACCAAGGACTTAAAATTCCAGGATGATGATCCTGCTACTCTGTCTTGTTGCTCGAATAAGATTTCTTTTTTCTTAAATCCTATCAAGCAAAACATACCTTTGGTATATCTGTTGGATTCTCTGAACAGTCTTAACGCATCTATACATTTTCTGTCGAGCAAACGGAAATCTCCTACGTTTTGTAATATCTCTACTCTGGTAGTTTTCTGCAATAATCTGTAATATTGTAAGGATAATTTCTTTCTTAACCACGATTCTTTACCTCTTGATTTTCTTTTGGCATAAACATCCTCAAAACCTTCTTCCCAATGTTTCAACATTTCGGGAATAAGAGCAGGAGGATGTTGCATATCAGCGTCCATAATTATCATACAATCGCCTTTAGCATAATCAAAACCTGCCAACATTGCGGCTTCTTTGCCGAAATTACGGGATAAATCTATATAACAATAGCGTTTATCCTCCTTTCTGAACGATTTGATAATATCTATCGTTGCATCCGAGGAACCGTCATTGACAAAAAGTATTTCCCAATTGTAAAGATCATAGGAATTAATAAGTTTATCAATCTCCCGTTTGAGATACGGTAGGGATTCTTGTTCATTATAGCACGGAATTAATACGGTTACTTTCTTTTTTGTCATTTCGTTTTGTGTTTGAATACATATCTGACCATTAAGAAATTGATCGGTATTGCAATTGCGTATGTCGGTAACGGGGCTATAGACTTACTGACGCCGATACCTATGAACAGGTTCAGTAATGCTAATTGTATGAGATAATTGCATAAATGTGCAGCGGAAAATCCCAATCCTCTTTTTACGGATGCTTTGGATTTGAAAGTGAAATATGAGGTCATGAAAAAATTGCCTGTGAAACTTACCGCATAACCTATGGTGAAAGCAAGACTCGCATTCATTTTCATTTTCATCAGAGTATAATAGACTGCGTAGTGTAAGCAGGTGGCAATAATTCCTACAATGATAAATCTGATTGCCTCATATATAGCAGTTTTTTCGTATATTAGTTTCATATTTACCGACCCGACTCAAATAAAGTGCAAAGATATCTATATATTTTGCGTAATAAGAGTTTTGTATGTATAGTATTTTTTTTACATTGTGTATAATATTTTTTTACATTATGAGGAAAAATCTACCGTATAATGAAATATCGGGGAGGAATCTTTCTTTTTGAAGACTTCGTTGGAAATATCTTTGAAGAAATCATAATTCAGAGCTTTACAGATTCTAATCAAAATATCCGTATCAATGCTTTCCCGTTTGAAGATGTTATATACATTGGCTCTTTCGCAGTGAATAGCCTCGGCAAGTTGTATGACTGATACACCCTGTCTTATCATAACTTCTCTGATATGTTTTCCGATATGCATCTTTACGGCATCTTCCCGTTAAGTTCCGCAACGGCTTTTTTCAAAAATAAGGAAACGTGGAACTATAAACTTACATTCCGACAGAAGGTCCTGAGAAAACCGTACACAAAGATGCTGTCTTTTATAAAATCCACGTAGGTGCAACCAGGCATCTACGCTTTTCTTTGTGTGTTGTTAGAAAATTTCTCAGGTTTTCCGTCACAAATAATAAGCATAACGCATCCTAAATCAGTCCTTAATACAATAGGGCTTTGATTTGCAAAAGTAAATAAAATTTTTCATATATCGCATTCGTTGCAATTAAGTAATTCGGCATAAGAAAAAATGTTTTATATTTGCAACTGATTAGAATCTACCGTTTATGAGATTGAAGAGAGGATTGTACATACTATGGATTACGCTTATATTGTTACCTCCTTTGTTTTATTTTATACCTGTGTATAAAACAAAGCAACTTAATGGCTGGATTGCGGAAGTAAATAAGCCTGAGATTACTTTAAAAGCAATATACGAGGGAAGATTTCAACATGAAGCAGAGGCTTTTTACAACGATAAATTATGTTTTCATCCCGATTTTGTAAGATTACGCAATCAAATATACTATTCTTGCTTTGATATTGCTTATCACGAAAAAACGTTGATAGGTAAGCAGGGTTATTTCTATGAAAAAGGCTATATCAATAATGTTTTCTACGGGTTATATTCTCAACCGTCATCCGTACATAGAGAAAAAAGTGAGAAATTGTTCAAGATACAGGATACATTGGAGGCATTAGGTAAGGAATTTTTGTTTGTTTTTGCTCCCGGTAAGGGCAGTTATTATCCTGAATACATACCTTCCCGTATGCTTCACAAGAAAGTATTACTTCTCCCGAATGAAGATTATATGCATTGGTTCGATTCGCTCGGAGTTCATTATATAGATTTGGATAAATGGTTCATTGAGTTGAAAAAACAGGGATATCCGCCTTTGTATTCCAAAAACGGGATACACTATAATAAATACGGAACCTATATGACGATTGATACTTTGGCTAAATATTTTAATAAGAAATTTCCGTTTATGCCTGAAGTGATTCTTGACAGTATTGTCAAAAGCGATGTGGCTTGGGAGAATGAAAATGACTGTTTTGAGAGTGCCAATGTCATACAACATGCTCCGAAACAGACACTTTATTATCCTTATTTCCATTATGCTCAAAGTGATACTTCAAAAGGAAGTTCCTTGCAGGCAAGAAAGAAATGTATATTTATAGGAGATTCGTATATTTGGCCACTTACCCTTCTTGACTTTGACAGTAAATATTTCGATGACGGACAATATTGGTACTATTTCAATGAAGTTTCGCGTCCTAAGCAATGGCCGCATTTGAATATCAAAGATATAGACGTCAAAGAGGAATTAAAAAATACGGATGTCATTATCGTGATGTTCACAAACGCTACAACTTTGGACTTAGATAACGGTTTTACGGACAAAGTATTTGAATTATTTTTTGAAAAAGAGAAATAGGTGTTATGGTTTTTTCATCGAGTATATTTTTGTTGATGTTCCTGCCACTGTTTTTAGCAGCCTATGAACTGACTCCTGAAAAGTGGAAAAATTATACCCTGCTTGTTGCAAGTATAGGGTTTTATGCTTGGGGAGCTCCTAAATTCATCTTCGTGCTGTTGGCTTTTACGGTTATCAATTATTACATCGTAAAATTGATGTCGCAAATCGGAAAGGCAGAATCGTATGACCGGCAGCATAATAATAAAAGCATTTCCGCAAAAAGCCGATTAACCGAATTCTTTTTTGAAAACGATAAATTCTTCTCAAAAAAGAATTTACTGATATGTAGTATTGTGTTAAATCTGTCGTTGCTTTTCATTTTTAAGTATTCAAATTTTTTCGTGTATTCTTTAAACGATATTCTTTCTGCTCTCGGTATGACGGCATTTTATTGGAAAGATATTGCCTTGCCGATAGGTATTTCATTTTTTATATTTCAGAGTATAACTTATTCGGTGGATGTTTATCGCAATGAATGTAAGGCGGCGAAAAATTATGCGAATTATCTTGTATATATTATAGCCTTTCCGCAGTTGATAGCAGGGCCTATTGTCAGATACAAAACCATCGCACGGGAAATTGAGAACAGACAGGCAACTATTGACGACAAACTTGCAGGTTTTTACCGTTTCACTATAGGATTGGCAAAAAAGGCTGTAATTGCCAATGCAATGGCTTTGCAGGCAGATTTGGTTTTTGCAAATGATGTAACTATAGATAAATTTGCAGCACTTTCCACCACCGAAGCATGGTTGGGAGTTATCGCCTTTACGTTTCAGATATATTTTGACTTTTCAGGTTACAGTGATATGGCTATAGGGCTGGGCAGAATTATGGGATTCCACTATCCTGAGAATTTTAACAACCCGTATGTGTCGAAAAACGTGTCGGAATTTTGGAAACGTTGGCATATAACCTTAGGAAGTTTTATGATGAATTATCTTTACATTCCTTTAGGCGGAAATCGGACAAAGACGAAAAGGCGACATTTTTTCAATTTGTGGATTGTCTTTCTTTTAAGCGGATTGTGGCACGGTGCAGCATGGAATTTTGTGTTTTGGGGTGCATATCACGGTATCTTTATCGTACTTGACAAGTTGGGATTGAAGAAAATATCTGAAAAAGCAGGCAGATTACTTTCGGCTGTTCTGACTTTCTTTGTTGTATCTGTAGGATGGAGTTTGTTTGCAGTAGATTCAATGGCAAAATGGGGTTATCTGATGCAGGCTATGTTCAGTTTCAGAGACTTGAATATATACGCCATAGAACCTGTATTTATTCCTATAGTATGTTTTGCCGTATTCTTTGCATTTTTCTTTGAATTCGGACCATTGAAAAAAGTGCAGGATTTCTTCTATTGTAAAGATAACTATACCAACGGGCAACATATTTTGATTTTTACATTGATGCTTGTCTTGTTTATCATAGGTGCAGCACACGTTTCTGCATCCGGATTCAATCCTTTTATATATTTCAGGTTTTAGTTGAAAAATAAAGTGATAATCAAACAAAAACTTTCCGCATTATATTTTGCGGAAAGTTTAAAAAAGTCTGTAAATATGCTTAAGATCGGTGTATTTTATAATCATTGGTGATTATAAAATTGCGATAGGTGTGTCGGATTCGTGCTTTTCCGTTTTCATCTTCGGTAGAGTTATTTCCAAAATGCCGTTCTCTACTTTAGCGGAGATACTCTCCTTATTTACATCCTCAGGTAACGAGAATTTTCTCTCAAATTCCGAATAAGAAAACTCCTTTCTCCAATATTTCTCCTCTTTTTTTCCTCCTTCGTTTTCCTGTTTCTGTTCAAACTTTACGGAAAGAACGCCTTCTTTGGTTAGATTTACGTTAAAGTTCTCTTTCTTTGCTCCTGCAACAGCCAATTCTACACGATATTCGTTTTCATTTTCTGCAACATTGACCTTCGGCATTGTTTGTTTGAAATCTTTCATGTAGTCATCTGCAAAGAAATCATTAAACATGTTCGGTAAATAACAATTCGTTCTCATTAATGGTAACATAATTTTTTCCTCCTATTTTTCTATTGTTTTTTTATTTGTTTTTTCTTTCGAGTCCGACCTTTTTATTTGTGAAAGGGTTCGATACTCTTTTTGTTTTTTCCCTTTTATATGTTTCTGAAAGTTTATTTGTTTTTTCAAACTTTCAAGAGTGAGTATGCAAATTAAGTGCCGATGTTCGAAATTGACATAATGGCAGATAATATTTTGATTTTTAGTAGTTTATACGACAAAAAGTCAGAAAAAACATTACATTTTGTCAGTTTTTATCTGAATTTTCTTAATGAAAAAGTATTTCAGTGATTATGTTGAATGGAGAGGATTCATTGAGATTGGGAGATAATGAATTTTTCACTAACATTTTTGACAAAAAGTCCATGATTTCTGAAGAAATCTTAATGATTTCCGACAAAATCATTAAGAAAATTTTCGTATTGATAATTAATAAGTTAGTGGTAATGGAAATTCGATTTTTTCTTTTTATTTATTTTTCAGAATTTCTTTCCGTTTGTCAATTGCTTGTTTTACTTTGCTGCGGTTGAATATTGCTTTCATTCGTTTGAGGTTGAGCATATTGGTGGAAGTTCTTGAAATGCTGACGTTGTTGTCGTTCTTCTCCGATTTGGTTATTGAGAAACCCTCACTGTATCCTTTAGCGATGGAGGCGTTAAGTTCAAATCCTAATATCAGTACATAAGAATTCAGGTAAAGCCATAACAGGAAGATGATAATTGCTCCGATTGATCCGTACAGAGCGTTATAACGGGAGAAATGTATAATGTACCAATTGAAACCGTTAGACATTAAGATAAACATCAATGTTGCTAATGTTGCACCGGCGGAAAAGAATTTATAGCCTTGACGATTAACGGGTGTTATGTAGTAAATTGTTGCCAGAACGACATATATCACAAAAACGATTATTGCCCATTTAATAAATTTGAACACATAGATCTGAAAGAATGAACTTATGGTATCGTTGAATATAAGATAGAACATTAGTTTTCGCGAGAATATAATAAGGGTAAAACTTATTATTACGGCAAAGAAAATTCCCAGTACCATACCTACGGAAATGGCTCTCCTGTATATAAACTTACGTTTCTTTTCTACATTTGCCGATTGATTGAATGTCAGTAAGAGCGAATTAAATCCCGAAGAGGCAACCCACAAGGCGGAAATGAAACCGATAGACATCAATCCTTTATGTTTTTTGGAGAGTAAATCGGTTATGGTTCTTTGGATGAAATCCTTAGTACTTTCGGGAAATAACTGATCAAGTGTATCCAATATCATAGGAATATAGTGTTCCAAATGAAAAAAAGGCAAAAGAGTGAATCCTGCAAGCAACAGAGGGAATAATGATAAGAAAACGTGGTAGGAAAGAGCAGCTGCACGTTGGTTAATAACGCCCTGTTTCAATCCTTTAGCAAAAAAAAGCAACACATCAAAGACAGGAACACCCTGAAATCCGGGAAGGACCAGCATTCGTGAAGTATGTAAAGACTGTCTTACCGGACGCCAATACAAAAGAGCCTTCCTGTCTTTAAATTTTGATATGACAGTGCTTATATATGACATTATTTGTTAGTCACTGATTAAAGACAAATCCATTGCCGAGATATGATGAGTCAAAGCTCCGACGGAAATAAAATCAACATTGCTTTCAGCATACGTTTTCAAGGTTTGGAAATTTATTCCTCCGCTTGCCTCGGTTTCGTATCTGTCGTCAATTATTTTAACCGCCTTTTTTAAATCTTCAGGAGTGAAGTTGTCCAGCATAATTCTGTCAACATTACCGCACTTGAGGACTTCGTCCAATTCTTCAAAGTTCCTTACTTCAATTTCTATTTTCAGATCAAGGTTATTTTTTTTCAAATAGTCGTTGGTTTTGGAAATTGCGTTGGTTATTCCTCCTGCAAAGTCAATATGATTATCTTTCAGCATAATCATATCAAACAAGCCTATTCTGTGGTTGGTACCGCCTCCTACTTTTACCGCATATTTCTCAAGTAAGCGTAATCCAGGAGTTGTTTTTCTCGTATCCAGCAATTTAGTATGCATACCTTGCAGAATATTTACATATTTTGAGGTTGTAGTTGCAATACCGCTCATAAGTTGTATATAGTTCAAAGCCGTACGTTCAGCCCCTAGAATATTGCGTGCATTACCTGATATTTTAAGTACTAAATCTCCTTTTTTTACTACGGTGCCGTCTTCAATAAATCTTTCGATTTTGATATCGTGTTGAGAATCCATCAATTCAAAGACCATACAAAAGACATCCACTCCGCATAGTATTCCTTCTTGTTTTGCTATCAGTTTAACTTTCCTTTGAGCATCGGGAGCAATGCATGCAATGGAAGAGAAATCTCCGGATTGGATATCCTCTTCCAATGCATTTGATATGTGTTTTCTTAAATACTCGTTATTCATTAGTTATCTTATGATTATAAGTTTCAAATTTTTGTGAAGGTTTTCTCCTTCTATGGTAAGGATGTACGTTCCGTTAGGAATATCTCCGAAATTCAACGGATTCTTTTCCGAAGACGAAAGAATTTCTTTAGAGAAAACCTTATTGCCTTTGGAATCTGCAGCAACGACTCTTACGGATTTGCCTGCATATTCTCCTGATAGGTTCAGATATGCCGTCCCGTTTGAAGGATTCGGCGATACGGATATTTGTTTATCATTAGTCATATCTTCAAATCCTACACCCTTTACTACATTTACTTTATCTTCTCCGGAAATATCCGCATTGCAAACACCGCTTTTTACAACAGCACGATACGCATACTCACCTAAGTCCTCTGGTTTGTCGGTAAAGTATTCCATATCCGCCGTATTATCCACTGCAACCCAATCATATCCCGGACGTAAGCGTTCCCAATGAAGAATTTGTCCGACATAGGCACGCAGTTGGAACAATGCTTCTTCATTTTGACGGACTTCCGTCTGTTTGGCAAAAACATTACCGCCTTTTGATGCAGGGTCAATTGTAATAGTTACGACATCGGACGTATCAACCGAGACGTAAGATGTAACAACACGCCTGTAGTAGGTTGTTTTGAACAATTGTCGCGGTTCATACCATTGATTGTCATTGACACTGCCCTCTGCACAACTGTCCCATGTAATTCCGTCCGAAGAAGATATCCAAAGGTATGTATATTCACCGTTACCACCTGTCGGTAATGAGCCGTTGATTTGGTTAGGAACGCTGCCGGCGCAAAGATGTTGGTCGCCGGAAACGGTATTATTGAAGATAGGAATATACGGTGTATTTATCGTTAGTGTCGGTCCGTATGCGGTTCCGTAACTATTGGTTGCAAATGCCCTTATATAGTATGTCGTCAGCGGTTCTGCATCGTTGATTACAGCACTGAAAGACCCGATACCGTTACCAGCGGAAATCTTTTTGTCGGCAATAGTAGGATTGATTTGTTTTGAATAAACAAATCCTCTTTCACTAACAGGGGCCATTCCTTCATAACTTACAGCTCCTTGAGCATAAATTTTATTATACTCAGGTAAGGCAACACTATCCGTTGATACAAAGGCTATCTGTGAAACTGCTTTTATTGTGATATTCTTTAACAGATATTCACCGCTGCTTAATCCCACACAGCTTAGTCCGATATAAGCATTTTCACTTTGATGATTTGCAGTAGGAATATTTACAGTGATTGTTTGATTTCCCGGATTAGTTGTAGTATTAAGTATTTCCCATTCCCCGTCTATACCGTTACGATAATAAACTTCAATGTTATGAGTCCCGTCATCCAATGTATTTTTTTGAGCGGTATATATTACAGCCATGGAATCCTTATAAGAAAAATCTAAGATAGGAAGTATCAATTTGTCTTGAGTATCAAAACAAATCGTATCCATTGATGACAAATCAGGAGTATAAGGGAAGTCTTTAATCTTTGCACATTGAGTAATGAAATTTCTTTGTGAAGAATATGATGTCATTCCTTGATTTTGGGCATAAGCTCTTACATAGTACAGGGTAGAAGGTTCTAACATATCGGTTGTAAGTTCATATACTCCGGTGGTAGTATCATTAGCGGAAATAACCATATCGTCAAGAGTAGGATTAGGGTCAGTAGAAATGACAAAACCTTTGTCAATCAGGGGTGTATATCCTGAGAACGGAACACTGCCTTTGAATGTTGCACCGTTGTCCGTAATATTTTTAACCGTAGTAATGTTTACAACCGGCCATGATGCAACATTTTTATCCGTGATGACAACATCGTCAAGATAGACTCCGTTACCTGCTCTCAAAGCAGCCTCAAATCCTATGTAAATAGTCTGACTTTTTACAGGTAATTCTATTGTATCTGTTTGCCAATCGCTGATTTGCGTTTTAAATGATTTTAATAAGGACCACGGAGCGTTCATAGATGTTCTGTAATACACATTCAGGTCATCGGTACGGGAATCTATTGTCTTTTGATGATGTTTAAATATCAATACAGGCTGATCTAATATTGTTGTATTCACAGGAGGGGTTATAAGTTTCATTACAGGTTGAGGCCTTGGCTGAGAAGTTGTCCATGTATAATCGGTATTGATGTAAGCATTACCGTTATCTGTTACTTTCCATCTGTTGGCAACGTAGATATCATTTTCTTCGCTCCAGCAATCCGTGATTCCTGATTCAAATTTTTCCTCATACGGAAAACTGTTAATACTACTGCACGGCGTTTTGATGCGTATGATTTCGCCCAATGAAACATTACCGGTTGTTTTGGCGTAAGGGCGGACATAGTATGTAGTATTAGGTGATAAAGTTGTAAGATTTGCAGAAATTTCAACGGAAGACGGAGAATTATCAGTTTGTTTTTGTGAATTGTTTTCCGTAGGAGTATCCTCTTGAGAGAAAAGAACTCCTCTTTCCGTTACGGTTTGAGAATAAACGGACATTAAAGCAGTAACCTTAACCGTATCCATGGCATAATCTACCTTTGCATCATAGATATTGACGCAGTTGGTCGTATCCCCTATATGGAAAGTTATATTTTGTGTTTCAGGATTTTCCGTTATACGATATAAAGGCAAACCTAAAGATGCTCCGTAGTGAGATTTGGAGGAAGGATTTGAGTTATCAGTAAAGGAACGGTTGTTCGTACTTCCCGGAAACGGTTGGGATTGTCCGTAAGAAAAACCGCCGGACCAATAACTGTAAGTATGTTGTGCTCCGTCTGCAGTAATAAGTTCAAAACCCAAGCGGGAAGTATCGCAGTTTGAACAATTGTAGTCCCAACCCGGTACATCTCTGTCAATCTTATATATCAATAAACCATGACCTTCTAAGTAAGTGTCAAAACCCGAGCGTTGTCTGTTCTCAAGTAAGAAGTATTCATTAGGGATACCTTTATAACGTAGTCGCAGAGCTTTAGCTCCTTTGCTCAAATCTTCCAGTGTATAGTCATTATTCAGTTCAGCATCTTCAACGGTTACGTAATTTCTTACCGTTCTTTCCATAGCATGCCATAAAGGAGGAAAGGCTTCCGAGCCGTTATAGTTGCCGCCTGCCATTAAATCCCATGATCCCGGGTGAAAAGCATTACCCTGTAATTCGTAATTGGTGTCATAATAATCGGGTTGTCCCAATACGTGCGAAAATTCATGGCAAATAGTTCCTATTTTCATAGGTTGATTACGTCCTACGGTGCCGGAAAACTCTGAAGAGCATCCGTAATCCTGTATTCTAACTTCATCCAATACTATAGGAGGATAGATAACGCTTCTGTGAGGCCAGATTAAATCAGGATAATTGATGTTTGCTGCTTGAGAATAACCTGCATAAAGGACATAAACACAGGACACGTATCCGCTTGGATCTCCGTTTGTATATTCGCTGAAATCCACATCGTCATCTGCTTTCTGGACAGCTTCTCTTATCAAGTTTCTAACATGAAGGTCATGTGTTTCACCTTCCTGTTTTCCGTAGTAAGACTGCACACTGTCGGATATATACGGACCGACAACGGTTGCCGTCAAGTTAAGTTTGCCCGCAGAAGAAGCAACAAAAAAGTCATGCACGGATCCTGGGTGTCCATTCTTGGAATAGCCGATTTGATTGAATAGGTTTTCAACTTCCTCACGAGGAGTAGTGAAAGCTACATCCTGGTAAGACATCAAAATTACAATCATCTTATAATTTTCAACCTCATCGCTACCGGCTTTCAATCTTGCAACCTTCTTATTGTAATCAATCCCCGCATTGATGTACTGCTTCATCAAAGAAACCTGTTCCTCAGAATAAAACAATTTTTTCTCCAAAGAAGCAAGAAAAGCATTTTCTTCACGGCTTCTGTCTTCAGGGTTATGGGCAATAACATCGGAACATTTCATTCCTCCCTGTGCATCGTGGATAGCATATACAAAATCATGATTCGGAGCAATCATCAGCGTATAGCCGTCAGTTGTCCTGTACCATGCAACTCTTTCATCCCCGTGAGGAGTAACAGTGACGGTTTTTCCGTCAGATTGCTTTACTTCTACAGGTCTGGGGTCAACAACCGTAGCCTTTACGGACATCAGACTGAAAAAGCAAACAATCAGTGTTAAAAAAACTCTTTTCATCTTATGTAAAATTTTATTATTCACTTATATAAGTCATAGTAACGTGCAAAGTTATGAATATTAATTCATATAACCATAAAATTTTCTAATTTTATTTTTGCACGGAATTCTCAATACAAATATCACTTGTTTTTATGTAGAGTGAAAAGTAGTGAGATTTTTGCAGAAATCATTAAGAATTCTTCAATTTTTTCCCTGATTTCTGCAAAAATCAGGGAAAAAATTTCAAGAAACTCAAAAGGTTAAGATTCAGTGTAATACATGATATGTTTGAAGTGTCATTATTCTCCTCCGTAAAAGCCGGAGAACAATATAATATTGGAGTTATTTTCCCTTATGAAAAACAAAAAAGGGGAAGCGTATTTAAGTGTTTCATTATTACTGCTTTTGAGAACATCGAAATCGGATTTGCTGTGAGTATTCAAATCAGCCTGTGTTGCCTTGGTTAAATTGAAAGAAAGTATGATGTCCAATTGTTTCGGGAAATTGATAGTTGTGTCGGAAAGTTCATATTGCGGCAAAGGAATATTGTGTATTGTATCTTCCAAACTGAATAACGGAAAGGATACATTCACTTTTCTTTCTTGTAATCGGTTAATAAAAGAAAGATATTTTTCTTCTGAAAACTCTGACATGTATTGTTTTAGCGATTTATTTATCGGGAGTATCAACATTAAAGAGTAGTTTTCAATACCGATCTTGATACTTGCTACCTGTTCTTCATCAGTTATTAATATTTGCATATTGTCATTTACTGTAATAAAATCCAATCGCGGTTTTTTATTATCCGCCGTCGTAAAAATATTATCAATATCATCGGGAGCAGAGTCCTGATACATCAGTTTAATATCCAATTTCTGACTGATTGTGACGGTACTGTCAGTTTCGGAATGAATGTCGCTGCATACATTTACAAGAGAATCCATTTCTTTCATTGTTTGCAGAAAGCTGTTTTTGCTTTTAATTCTCTGTTCATAGGTTAATTCCGTGATATTATATTTTTCTAAAAAGGATTTCTGCCAATCATGTAACGATGAGTCGCCAAGTAAGTCGTAAATCAAATGAGTCGGTGCAATTCCGAACCGTTTCAAAGACGAATCATTAGAGATTTCAGGAATCATATTTGAGATGAGAGTATTGCCTGCTTGAAAAATCTTTATTTGTTGTAAGGAAAACACTTCGGCAGGAGTACCTATCATGTTGTTAGGAGATATTGATATGCTGTAAAGATTGTTTTTTTTATCTTCACATGAAAGTAAAAAAAACAAAGAAGTGATAGTTAAGATATATATAATACAGGAGATGTTTTTCATAGGTTGCAAAGATATTAAATAATTGTTTTATAGCGTCTTTTTTTGAAAAATTATTTTAATTTTGCAAAAAATATAGGGGACAATGGGGCAAAAAAAACTTGAAACATTTGAACAAGGACTTGCCTATGCAAGTAAGTACTGCAGTATGCAGGAATCGACTGCCAAAGATATGAAGAATCGCCTGATCAAGTACGGATTGGAAGAAGGATTAGCAGATAAAGTAGTTAAGAAACTGATTGAAGGCGATTACATAAATGAGGAGCGTTATGCATTGCTATACACTCGCAGCAAAATTCGTCAAAGCCGTTGGGGAAAAATAAAAATCAAGCGTATGTTAATAGGAAAAGGCATAGGAATACAATACATCAACGATGCTTTTGCCCAAATAGACGAAAACGAATACCGACAAGTTTTGCAGTATTTGTTCGAAAAGAAATTGTCCTCTCTTAACGTTGAAGATGAATACCAGAAAAAGTACAGACTACAATATTATCTGTCTTCTCACGGTTTTGAAAATGAATTGATAGAAGAAATTTTTGCAGATAATAACCTTATATAAAGAGAGTATTTTCTTAATATAAGGGAATTTTCTTAAGAACAACTTTTCCATCTTTAAGTCTTACTCTTGCAGAACCGTTTTTGATGTAAGGAGCTTCTCCCGATTTTACGGTAACGTCAAAGATGGCTTCATTCTTGAAGAAAAACTTCGCCTCACCGTGATCGTTTGAATAGTCATCGGCTGTGATTGTTCCTGCACTTATGCCGACATGAACAGCAGCTCCGGATATTCTTTCGTTAGTCTGTCCGTCTATTACTACAACGGTTAATCCACATCCGTCCAAATCATCGGAACAGGACGAAAAGCAAGGAATCATAACGGAAAAAAACAATACGGCAACAAAAGTTTTTAAAATATTCTTTTTCATACCAGATTTTTTTTGTAATATTGCACTTTCAAATTCTATAAAACAGAACGTTATTGTTCAGGGATGCAAATTTAATAAAAAAATGAAAAGTACAAAAAAAATTTTAACATTATTTGCTGTTTTAAGTTTTGTTTTTGTCGGATGCAAATCGAATAACAATTCTCAAACAGTTGAAAATATGAATAATACAATGACACAAGAAAAGCAAACCATGGTACTTATTTCAACTCCGTACGGAGATATGAAAGCAGTTTTGTACAATGAAACACCTCTTCACCGTGATAACTTTATCAAGATTGTGAAAGAAGGAGTTTTGGATTCAACTCTTTTTCATAGAGTTATTAAGGAGTTCATGATTCAGGGGGGAGATCCTAACAGTAAGACTGCTAAAAAAGGTCAAATGTTGGGAAACGGAGATCTTGGCTATCGTGTGCCTGCAGAGTTTAATGAAAATATCATCCATAAGAAAGGAGCATTGGCTGCTGCAAGAGATATGAATCCGCAGAAAGCATCTTCGGCCTGCCAGTTCTATATTTGTCAGGGCAAAGTTTATACTCCTGCCGAACTTGATCAGTTTGAAATGCGTCTTGGTAAGAGTTTTTCTTCCCTTCAACGTAATGTATATACAAAAGAGGGGGGAGTTCCTTTCCTTGATGGAGATTATACCGTATTCGGACAGGTTATAGAAGGGCTGGATGTGATAGATAAGATTGCAAATGTTGAAACCGATCGTAATGACAGACCTTTGGAGGATGTTCGTATGACCGTAAAGATAATAGAATAGTTTCTTTTCAGAATTAGTTACTAATCCCATACATATAGTATAAACAGATATGTTACAGGAAATCATACAGCAAAAGTTAGAAGAGATAAAACGACTTACTGCTTCAACACAGGAAGAGATTGAAAAGGCAAGAGTTGAGTATTTGGGCAAAAAAGGGTTGATGAATGATTTGTTCGCAAAATTCAAGGAAGTACCTAATGACCAGAAAAAAGAAGCAGGAGTTTTGTTGAATGAATTGAAAACTTCCATTCAGAAGAAAATTGAGAGTCTGAAAGAAAGCATAGCACAGAAACAAGAAGAATTACGGCCGAAAGAAGATTTAACAAAACCTGCAGATGTATTGTCTCTTGGAAGTATTCATCCGTTAACAGCAGTAAGAAAGGAGATTATAGATATTTTCTCTCATTTAGGCTATACCGTTGCAGAGGGTCCGGAAATAGAGGATGATTGGCATGTTTTCTCTGCACTTAATTTTCCTCCGGAACATCCGGCCAGAGATATGCAGGATACATTTTTTGTTGAGAATCGTGAAGACGGGAATAATATTCTGCTTCGTACTCACACATCTTCGGTACAGGTCAGAACTATGGAAAAGCAAAGGCCTCCTATCAGAATAATTGCACCGGGAAGAGTGTTCCGTAATGAGGCTATATCAGCACGAGCACATTGTATATTTCATCAAATTGAAGGATTGTATATAGACAAAGGAGTAAGTTTTGCAGACCTTAAGCAGACTTTGCTTTACTTTGTAAAGGAGTTGTTCGGTGCCGATACTAAGATTAGGTTGCGTCCGTCCTATTTCCCTTTTACCGAACCGAGTGCAGAGATGGATATCTCCTGTACTATTTGTAAAGGAGAAGGATGCAATATCTGTAAACACACAGGATGGTTGGAGATTTTAGGTTGCGGAATGGTTGATCCGAATGTATTGAAGGCTAGTGGAATAGACCCTGACATTTATTCAGGATTTGCTTTTGGTATGGGGGTTGAACGTATTGCGATGTTGAAGTATGACGTAAAAGATTTGCGTCAATATTTTGAGAATGACATTCGGTTCTTGAATCAATTTTCCGGAGTGATTTGAAATATATAATGTATATTGTGAGATGTAGCATATAATCGGATTGTTCGTAGCGGTGATATGCTGCATTTTTTGTTAGATTTAATGATGATATGAGTATTATTTCCATTGAGAATATGAAATTCTATGCCTATCACGGCTGTTTTGAGGAAGAAAGACATGTAGGAACATCTTTTTTAGTCAGCATCCGAATGCAAACGGATACTTCTAAGGCAGAAATTACTGATAATATTGACGATACGGTTGATTATTCAAAAGTTTATGCTGTTATTAAACAGGAAATGTCCGTTTCTTCTCATCTCCTGGAACATGTAGGCAGAAGAATCATAAGTGCAATTAAGAAAGAGTTTAAAGATATAGAGAAAATAAGTCTGAAAATCAGTAAACTGAATCCGCCTGTGGGAAGGCAAATGGACAATGTCAGTGTGATATTGGAAGGCTGAGGGATATATTAGATTTGGAACAGGACGATATATATGTTTTCTACGACTATATATCGTTCTTATCTTATAGGAAATTAGGTTTTACAAGAAAATATCAACAAACACAATTCATTTTCTGGAATCAGAGAATTTTCGTAATTTTGCCGTATATAAATTTATTTCATAAAAGAATGCAATGAAAAAGTTTTTTTTAATAGATGCTTTTGCTCTTATATATCGTTCATTTTATGCACTGAACAAGAATCCGCGATTAAATTCTAAAGGGATGAATACATCTGCAATACTTGGCTTTGCCAATACAATTTTGGATATTATAAACAAGTATCATCCGGATTTGATGGCAATCGCTTTTGAAAGTAAATCTCCTACTTTCCGAAAGGAGCAGTATGAAGATTATAAAGCAAACAGAGAAGCCATGCCTGAGGATATACGTGAAAATATTCCTTATATAGAACGTTTTGTGGAAGCCATGCGAATCAAAAATGTGTCTTGTGAAGGCTATGAAGCCGATGATGTTATAGGCTCTTTGGCAAAAAAAGCAAAAAAAGAGGGATTTGATGTTTATATGGTTACTCCCGATAAGGACTATGCCCAACTTGTTGAGGATAATATAAGTATCTTGAAATTAGCAACAGGTTTTTCGAAAGAGCAAATATTGACGAAAAAGGAAATATTGGAGAAGTATGAAATAAAAAATACAAAGCAAATCATTGACTTATTGGGGTTAATGGGAGATAGTTCGGATAATATTCCCGGAGTTCCCACTATAGGAGAAAAAAAGGCAAAAGCTCTGTTGCAGCAATTTGACAGTATAGAAGATATTCTGGCTCATTCGGATGAGATTGCAAATAAGAGCATACGTAAAGCAATAGAGGAGAACAGAGAAAAGGCTTTATTTTCAAAAGAACTCGCAACCATTCGTTTGGATGTACCTATTGACTTTATAGAAAATGAATTTGAAATGAAAACTCCTGACTTCGTTGCTTGCAATTCATTATTTGAAGATTTGGAGTTTCGTAAGTTTTCCGAGAGATTTTATAAAGTTTTCAGTAATGGAGAAGTGTTATTGAAAGAAAAAGTAGATACAGTTGAGCAATCGGAAAATCAACAAGTCGGACAACCGGATTTGTTTTCCTTTTCGAATAAAGAGTCTTTACAAACATCAGTATCTAAACCAATAGTTATAGATAAGCATTCTGAATATTATCCTATAATTCTGGCAGGCTATTTAATTGATCCTGAACAAAGAATGGACAGCAGATACATAATGGAAAATGCTGATGTGATAAAAGAAGAATATCTTCATAAGTTGAAACAGGATGGATTGGAAAAATTGTACTATGAAGTAGAAATGCCTTTGAAGGATGTCTTATTGGATATGGAAAAAGAAGGTGTGCGATTTGATAAGCAGGCGATAGAGGAATTGTCTGATGATTTGCAAAAAGAAAAAGATGTTCTACAAGAGGAAATTTTCCTCTTGGCTGGAGAGAGATTCAATATTTCATCTCCGAAGCAATTAGGAGAGATACTTTTTGATAAATTAAACGTTCAGGGAGAAGCAAAGGCAAAAAAAACGCACAGTAAACAATTCTCTACTGCAGAAGATGTACTCTTAAAGTTAAAAGATAATCATCCTGTTATTGAAAAAGTTTTGAAATATAGGGAAATTGCAAAATTAAAAAACACTTATGTTGATGCATTACCATTGTTAGTAAATCCCAATACGGGTAAAATACATACGACATTCAATCAAACTGTGACGGCAACAGGGCGGTTATCGTCCAATAATCCTAATTTGCAGAATATTCCTATACGAACTGAAAGAGGCAAAGCGATTCGTAAAGCATTTGTTGCATCCGATGACAATCATTTATTATTAAGTGCAGATTATTCCCAGATTGAATTGCGTATAATTGCATCTATGAGTGGCGATGAGCATCTTTGTAGTGAATTTGCAGAAAATCACGATATTCACAGAGCTACCGCTGCTAAGATTTATGGCATTAGTCAAGAAGATGTTACAAAGCAAATGCGTAGTGTAGCAAAGAGTGTTAATTTCGGGATAATTTATGGAGTCAGTGCTTTCGGTTTATCGCAACAATTAGGAATCAAACGGACTGAAGCTCAAAATTTGATTGACCAATACTTTAATTCTTTCCCGAAGATTGCACAATTTATTCAGAATCGTATAAGTTTTGCCCGTAGCAACGGATATGCTGTTACTCTTTTAGGACGCAGGCGTTATCTTCCTAATATAAACTCGGCAAACGGTAATTTGCGTTCTTTTGATGAGCGTAATGCTGTAAATATGACTATACAAGGTACGGGAGCAGACATGATAAAGGTGGCTATGGTCAAGATGTATGACAATATCAAAGCAAGAGGTTTAAAGAGTAAAATGATTCTTCAAATCCATGACGAACTAATCTTTGATGTTGTTAAGAGTGAATTGGAGGAAATGAAGTCTTTGGTAAAACAGACAATGGAAAATGCTCTTCCATTAGTCAATGTTCCTGTAGTTGCAGAAATGGGTTGGGGGGACAATTGGTTAGAGATTCATTAAACAAAGCATACCTTCCCTTTATTGTATAAGGGAAGGTATGATGGAATGGTTATATAGTATCTTTTTCTTTCTATTATTACTCAACCTCTAATTGATAGAAACAATCAGAAAACCGTATCATCAATTCAAATGTACTCCGATTAAGTGCATAAACTCTTCTCTCGTTCTTTGATCGCGCTTAAAAGCACCCGTAAAGTCAGAAGTTGTGGTAAGAGAATTCTGTTTTTGAACACCGCGCATACTCATGCATAAGTGTCTTGCTTCAATTACAACGGCAACACCTAAAGGGTTCAAAGTGTCTTGAATACAGGTAAGAATCTCTCTTGTCATTCTCTCTTGGACCTGTAATCTTCTTGCAAAGCAATCTACCACTCTCGGAATCTTACTTAAACCGACAATTGTACCGTTAGGAATATAAGCCACATGTGCTTTCCCGAAGAATGGGACAAGATGATGTTCGCAAAGAGAATATATTTCTATGTCTTTGACTATTACCATTTGTTTATAATCCTCCTTGAACATTGCACTCTTTAGAATTTCAGCGGGATTCATATCATATCCGTGAGTAAAAAATTGCATAGCCTTTGCAACGCGTTCAGGAGTTTTGAGAAGACCGTCCCTATCGGGATTTTCTCCTATTAGTGTCAGAATTTCTTTATAGTGAGAAGCCAACTTTTCTATAGTATCTGCGTTGTACCGTTCCAGTTTCTCATAACCCAGGTGCATATCCTCATAATTGTGTTGCGTGTAATCAGTCATCTGTTTATTGTTTTTTTAATGGTTATCAATAAAACATTATCTATCATCAGAAATGATTTGCAAAATTACAAAAAAAGCCGATAGGTTATATCCTATCGGCTTAATAAATTATTGCGTATAACAATTTTATTACTTCACAACATTCAACTTGTTAGTAACCATACCGTTGTTTGTTATAATTCTGACATAGTAGATGCCGTTTGCAAGTTCGGAAGTATTAATTTGCAATATATTCTCTCCGCTCTTAAGATTTTGTTGTCCCAAATTCATTACTTCTCTGCCCATTAAATCAACAACGTTGATAACAGCATTGTCAGATTGTCCCATATTGATGTTCAATGTTGCAACATCCTTTGCAGGATTAGGATAAATCATAGATTGGAAAATGTTACCGTTTGCTTCATTCAATCCTACTTCTTCAAAACCGATAATTTTGAAATCTGCCATTTCGCCTGCACCGATTCCTTTCAATGAAGTGTTAGAAACAATAACATTCTTATTAGGGGAAACTATTTTGTATTGACCGCCGTCTATACCGTCTTTTCCTGCATCTTTGATTTCAAAAGTATAGCAACCTTCTTCAGTAAGCATCTCCAATTTAACCGTATCACGGATAACAGTTCCGTCAGCATAAGCAGGGCTTTGAGCGATGGTTTGACCTTCTGAATCATAAACGAACCAAGAAACTTCACTTCCTTTTTTGTCAGTTCTTATAATTACTGATGCAATTCCTTTACCCTCTTTTGGAGCAGGCTTAGTGTAGTTACCTGAAATCTCTATTGCTTCGTCCAATGCCGTGCCGTTTAATTCAACAATCTTCACTTTAACAGTGGATTGTTTTCCTGTTTCTACAGTTATAGGCTCTTCAAATGCTATATTGGTAGATTCAAATGTGATAAACTCTTCTCCTGTCCATGTGAAAGTTTTTGTATCACCTACTTTTTCGTTAGTGTATTCAAATTTGATAGAAGTTAACCCCTTAAATCCTATGTTACGAACATTTAATGACAAGCCTGCCAAATCAACACAACCTGCTTGTGGGATAAATTGTAAATCTGCCATATATGCGTACAATTCATCCATATTAACATATTCTGGCTCAACGTTTATACCTGTATAAATATTAGGTGCAATAACATCGCCTGATTGTTGATAAGTAGAACCGTTATAGTCATAATTGTATGTCCAATGTTCGGATGCTTTCAATCCTTCCGTAATGTAAACGGCTAATTCTATATCTCCGAAAACGCAAGGTACTTTGGATGTACTTCCTTCATTGTAATCGGTATATTCTTCAGGAATATCATAAGTATAATCTTTAGCGAAGAAAGTTCCTGCAGGGATTATGCCGTCTTCGTTTACTGCTGCAATTGTATCTCCCCAGTTTTCAGTTACAAAATCTCTCAACATGTGCATGTGAAGGTATCTTGTGTTGTATGCTGATGAATAATCGTCATAAGCATATAAGCATTGTTCAGGATTGTATAAAGATCCTTGTACTGCTTTTCCGTAATTATGCTGATCACCTTCTATATTGTTTTGCAACAATGCGATATTAAGCAAATTAACAGAGTCCGGTCTTGCGTCGGCAGTGTAATATGCTTCAACATGTACGGTTAATTTTCTTGTTTTTACGTCAATGCTTGCCGTAGCAGCAACATTAACAGGGCAATCTTCGTTCAAAAGATTGCTTGCACTTGATTGCCAACGATCTCCGGTAGGACCGAAATTGTAAATTGAGCCGTAATTGTCAGCACTTTTGTCTGTAACACGCAATCTGTTCATAGTGCCGGCAGGATAACCGGTAATATCAGCCTGTGAGTACAACTTATCACCCCATTCAGTGGTGTAATTAGGTCTGTATCCTCTTGTATAACCACCTTGATGGATATTGATGGTTACAACTCTGTCAGGATTGTTTTTTCTGAACGTTGCAACATTTTGGTGTCCCAAAGGGCAGTAACCGCATCCTATTCCGGTGTACTCCTCAATGACAACATTGCGTTTTTGAGCCTCTTTGCTGACGATTGTAGGCTCTGTCTGGGCAACAGCTCCGAAACCTAAAGCCAAACTTGCCGCTACGAATAATAATTTCTTCATTGTTTTAATGATTTTATGTGTTTTATATTTATTGTATTTCAGGCTTATATAAAATACATCGCAAAATTATGTAATTATTTTTTATTTGCAAAATTTTCGCTCAATTTTTCATAAATTTTGTTTTTTATACTGTCTTTGTCGATGCCGCAAATACTCTTCAGTTGTGCAATAGTGCCTTGTTCAATGAATTTGTCGTCAATACCCATTATCTCAATATCATTCTTGTATCCGTTCTTACGGGCACAGTCAGTTACACTCCAACCGAAACCTCCCGTTTTGACTCCGTCTTCCACGGTGATTACCGAAGCATACTTATCAAAAATCTTTTTCAGCATGTCTTCATCAAGAGGTTTTAGGAAAAGGAAATTATATATACCCACTTCGTTGTTTTCACCGTCCGTTTCCTTTACCGCTTGTTTGACATCTTCACCCACAGTACCGATAAACAAAACGGCAACTTTGTTTCCGCATTTTATTTCTTCCGCTTTTCCTATTTCAAGTTTTTTGAAATCCGTTTTCCATTCAGCGATAAATCCGTTACCTCTCGGATAACGTATTGCAAAAGGTTTTTCGGAAAAGACAGCCGTGTACATCAAATTACGCATTTCTACTTCGTCCTTCGGAGCGGAAATAATCATATTAGGTATCATATTGAGATAGGACAAATCAAACACTCCGTGATGGGTAGCTCCGTCATCGCCTACAAGACCTGCCCTGTCAATGCAGAAAATTACGGGAAGATCCTGCAAAGCAGTATCATGAATGATTTGATCAAACGAACGTTGTAAGAAAGAAGAATAGACACAACAGAAAGGCCTTATTCCCCGTGTTGCAAAGCCCGATGCCAGAGTAACGGCGTGTTCTTCCGCTATACCGACGTCAAAAGTACGGTCAGGGAATTTTTTGTTCATTTCATTCAAACAAGATCCCGAAAGCATGGCAGGGGTAATGGCTACAATATTGTCATATTTTTCAGCCAATTCAACTAAACTCTTGCCGAAAACTTCCGAAAACTTCAAAGGCTCGTTACCGTTTGCTTGTTTTTTGAGTCTTTCTCCCGTTACGGCATCAAATGTTCCCGGTGCATGATATACGGTCGGATTGCTTTCAGCCAATGCCAGACCTTTCCCTTTAGTGGTTACGATATGCAACAATTTAGGTCCTTGAATTTTTTTCAATTTGTCTATGGTGGCTATAAGTGCAGGAAGATCGTGGCCGTCAATCGGTCCGAAATAGCGAATATGCAGTGCTTCAAAGAATGTACTTTGTCCGGCAAATAAATTCTTAAAGAACAATAAGACACGTCTGAAAAAAGTGAGATGTTTGTTGTTGGCGTTCTTGTCCCCGCCCATTGCGTTCCAGATTTGATTTTTTATCTTATTGTATTTGTGGGATGAGGTAATTTGAGTGAAATAGCCGCTCATTGCTCCGACCCGTTTATCTATACTTATTCCGTTATCGTTGAGGATAACCAAAAGGTTAGCATTTGTACTGCCTGCTTGATTCAAGGCTTCAAATGCCATACCGCCTGTCATACTTCCGTCTCCGATGACTGCGATATGAAAATTTTTGTTATTCTTTTTTATTTTATCCGCCAATGCCATACCGAGAGATGCAGATACCGAAGTAGATGCATGGCCCGTACCGAAATTGTCGTATTTACTTTCACTTCTTTTCGGGAAACCACTTAGACCGTTCAGTTTTCTTATTCGCTTGAATTGTTCTTTTCTCCCCGTAAGAACTTTGTGAGCATAGGCTTGATGGCCAACGTCAAAAACCAATGTATCTTCCGGAACGTTAAACAGAAAATGCAGAGCAACGATCAATTCTATGGTGCCTAAGGATGATGCCAAATGTCCGGGATTCTCGCTCAACACATTTATAATATAATGTCTTAGTTCCTTGCAAAGAGTAATTAATTCATCGGTATTAAGACGTTTTACATCGGCAGGAGAATCTATCTTGTCTAATATAGTATATTGAAAACTGTCGTCCATGATTTATAAGTTTCTTTCCCTTAAACGAAACTGCAAATTTACAAAAAAAATATCTCTATTTATTTTTTTTACATTACTTTTTCGTTTGTCAGGAAAAAGAAAAGACATCATTGAAATTTTTCCACACATTTCTTTGAAAAAGTGTGAGATTTCTGTCAAAATCAGGGACTTTTTGGAAGAAATCACGCACTTTTCTATCGTATTGAAACACTGTTTAATATCTTTTATTTAATTTTGCAAAGGTTATTGAAGATAAGCGTTTTTATGTTTAAGCGTCCTATAATAGTTCTATTGGTATTTTTGATTGCGGTAATTATTGTTGCGGATATATTTCTGCCGACCGTTCTGGTTAGAGATCATTATTCAAATCATTTGTCGGAAAGTACTGCATTCAGGTATCTTATTGTTGATACGCCTAAACAGACGGCAAGGACAAATTCATATATCGCAAAAGTTGTTGCATATAAAGATTGTTCTTCAAATCGATGGATCGGAACAAGAGGGAAGATAAAAATATACATTCCGAAAACTGACAGAAACGGAAATAAAAACAAAATCTTTAACTACGGAGATGTTCTAACATGTACCGACGACATACAAAGGATAAGGAACTTTGATTCGACGGGGAGATTTGATTATGTCAGATATATGAAACACAAGAGAATTTATTATCAGGTTCTGGCATTAAACTTTGACCTCACGGCAACGGATTGCGGCAATCCCGTATTGAGTTTGTCAAAGAAAGCAAACTTGTTTTTGAAAAAACGGTTGTCGGCAACAAATATGGGAGAAGATCAAAAGAACCTTGCCGTTTCTTTGTTGCTCGGAGATAAGAACGATCTTAACGAGCGGATAAGACATGATTTCAACACTGCGGGACTTGCACATATACTTTGTGTATCAGGACTGCACATAATGCTGATATTATCAATGTTCTATTTTCTTATGAAACTTATTACACCGACAAATATTTCAGGTTTGTACATAAGAAACATTTCGGCAATAATTATTTGTTGGATTATGGTGTTCGTTGCAGGTTTCACTCCATCGGCTTTGAGGGTTGCGGTCATGCTTACTCTTTTTAGTATATCTAAATTTTCATATCTGAATAACGATCGTGTCAATATCTTATTAGTAACGGCATTCATTTTTCTATGTTTCGATCCGTTGGTTTTGTTCAATGTTTCTTTTCAGTTATCATTTCTTGCCGTATTGGGGATAGTTACCTTGAAACCTTGGCTCTACAAATTTTTAACAAGTAAATTAAAGGCAGAGAGAAATGTTTTCAAGGGATTGTTGTCCAATATCTCAGCAACAACGTCTGCACAAATTTTTACCATGCCGATAGTTGTATTCAATTTCGGCTACTTTCCCTGGTTGTTCCTGCTCAGTAATTTGGTCGTGATTCCTTTGATGCAGATAATTTTGCTTTCGGTTATTCTTTTGACAATATTCAGCGGAGTACCCGTATTGAACAATGCGTTGAGTCAGGTGTGCGATGCAGAAATGTCTTTTTTGATAAAAACGGCACAACTAACCGGAACGGACGTAAGTTTTTTACAGTAGAGGATTTCACTATCTTGAAGGATGCTACCAATGTCTTGAATCGTATTTGTCAAGGTTATACTTCTTATATCCGTACATATCCGAATTTTTAGTATCAATCCTTATTTTTTCAGAGTCTTCCTCTTCCTCAACGTCAAAGGCATTTTTGTATTTACTTCGGATATTCTTCATGGATTCGGGAACGTCCGCTTTGAGTGTATATTTTTTGTTTATTTCATCTATTTCTGCTATTTTCTGTTGCCATTCCTTTTTCTTGGCATTAGCACGTCTTCGATATATAGCAATACAGAGAACCAAAGTTAGAACAATGGTTACGATTACAAAGATCATAATAATATTTTCCACAAAGAAATTTCTGTAAGCACTTGTTACAAGGTATGCTCCTCGGGTAAGTATAATGTTGAAGATTAGCATCAGAGCAAGAATTAAAATCGGAATGAGATTAACTCGCTCTTTCTCGTCATAATCCTTTCTCCTTTGCTCCATTCCTCTGTATTTTGTTGAAAAAGGCATGCACAGGAAAAATACGGTCATAATCAATGTAACTATAATGGTTCCTATTTCGCTTTTAGGAAGTGCAGGCATATTCCAAAAGATTAAAATAACGGAACCTAATAATACAGGAATGAAAACATTAGAATTAAGATTGTTGAATCTGTCGTTGATAAACGGATTAAACAATTGTTTGATTTCATTTGACATCAAAATAAAGCACGTGATAGTGATAATAAGGCTTATTGCAATGCAAGCATACTTCATTAAAGTATTAGGATAGGTCAGTCCCATGAAGTCTGTAACAAGATTCCAATTCCATAGATTGAACAGATGCCCGAAGATAAAATTGCAATTTATGCGTATAACGATGCAAATAATTATCCAAAACAGGAATCTCCTCATATGTAATCTGTCGGAATTCCATTTTGTAAGGAACAATAAAGAAGTTAATGCGAGAATAATGGAAAATATAACGGGAGTCAGGAATACATTGTTGATATTATCGGCTGATGCCCAAATTTCTTCATCACTTGCAGCCGTATTAACACTGTTAAAGTCAATAAAACTGTTATAAATAATCATCTTTACTCCTAAAGAAAATGCAGGCAGAATGGTAAAGAATTGGAATACCCAAAAGACCAATTCCCATGCTATAATGAAAAGCACGGTACTATTAATCATAGCAGGAATATCAATTTTGAGATTCTTAAATTTATATAACAATATCCGTATATTATCCATAATTCTTTATTTTAGTTTTTTCTGTAAAACGAAAATGTTCTGTCTTTCTCCTGCAAGTCTTGTATTTCCTGTACCTCTTTTGCTATAAGAACGAATATCTCCAGATTCTTCTTCTGCAACCAGCGAATTCCGTCTCCGTCCTTACGGCATGCTGCAGTAAAATAGATAAGGAAATCATCCCTTGTATCATTAATCCATTTTTGTGCATCGGCATGCCCGTCAATGGCTATTGTGATTATGGCAATCGCTTCAAAGCCGTTATCAAATAACCAATGCAACGCCTGTTCATCTCCGCGTATGACATTACTCCATGCTGCAAGTTCGGGGTAGCCGTTATTAAGCAGGTACTTAAAGAATTTTTTGTCTCCTTTAATTGCCTGCAACATTGCCATAAGAATCTTTATGTCGTAATGTAAAAAGGATTTCACGAGAAAATACTTATCTCAACTTTGCTCCGCATTTTGTTTCAAGAGTATTGATAATCTTATTGACTGTAGTTTCTATCTGTTTATCCGTAAGAGTTTTCTGTTCATCTTGAAGGATTATACTGATAGCGTATTGTTTCTTACCCAACTCCTGTAATTTATCATACACGTCAAACAACGTAACTTGCCGTATGAGTTTTTTATCACACTCTTTAACTGCCTGTTCAATATTGTCAAACGTCTGATCTTTATCAACAACTAATGCTAAATCTCTCTTAACAGCAGGGAACTTAGAAATGTTTTGATAAGTAACGTCTTTCTTAGGTAACATTTTAAGGACAGCATCCCAATTCAAGTCGGCATAGAATACATCCTGTTTGATATCAAATTGTTTTTTTAATTTGCCGTTGATACTGCCCAATGTTGCTATAACTTTCTTGCTTTCTCTGTTTACGAGTGTTAAACCTTGGGACAAATATTTAGCATCGCTGTCTTTCTGCATAATATTATCAGGATTGATTCTTAAGCGTTGCAGTATAAGCATAACAATGTTCTTCAAATAGAAAAAGTCAACATTTTGAGGTTTTCCTTGCCATGACATATCACTTAATTTTCCGGTAACAAACAAAGAAAGATGTTTTTCTTCTTTGATACGTTTCTCGACAGATAATGTATTAGGAACTCCGATATTCCAATTGTAGCAATTGCCGAATTCAAAAGTTTTCAGATTATTGACCTTACGATTGATATTAAAAGACAATACTTCCAGACCTGAGTAAAGCAGACTTTGACGCATAACATCCAAATCGGTGGATAAAGCATTAAGAATCTTCACACTCCTTTCTATAGGATAATCTTCATCATCATTGTAGTAAGTAGCAGAAGTTAATGAGTTATTCATTGTTTCGTTAAAGCCGTTAGATGCCAAAAATGCAGTAATCGTATATTGGATTTTTTCCTTATCAGGTTTAGGATTGTACGATAAGGAACTTTTTACACTTTCAGGAAAGTCTATATTGTCATATCCGTATATACGCAGTATTTCTTCCGCCAAATCACACGGACGAGTAACATCAACTTTATTGGTTGGTATACTGGCTACTAAATGTGTATCATTAAATTCGGAGATTTCAATATTGAGTCCGTTAAGTATATCTTTGATTTTTTCTCTTTCAATCCGTTTGCCGACAAGAGAGTCAAGATAAGAAAAATGCAAGTCAATTACAGGTTTTTCTACTTTTTCGGGATAAATATCCTTTATTTCTGAAGTGATTTTTCCCCCTGCTATCTCCTTTATTAGTAAAGCTGCTCGTTTAAGAGCATACACGGTTATATTAGGGTCTGCTCCTCTTTCATAACGGAATGAAGCATCCGTACTCAACTGATGATACTTGGCAGCCTTACGTATGACTACAGGATTGAAGTAGGCACTCTCTAAAAAAATGTCGGTTGTGATATCTTTTACTCCTGATTCTGCTCCTCCGAATATACCGGCCAGACACATTCCTTCACTTTCGTTGCAAACGACAGCTTCCTTCCCATTCAGTTCTCTTTCAATTCCGTCAAGGGTTATAAATTTTGTCCCTTTAGGGAGAGTCCTTACGTTTATTTGGTTGCCTTTGATTTTCTTTAGATCAAAGGCATGCAATGGTTGTCCGGTTTCCATCAAAACAAAATTGGTAATATCTACGATGTTGTTGATGCTCCTGATACCGATTGCGGACAAATGCTCTTTAAGCCATTTAGGAGACTCTCCGACCTTTACGTCGGAAATAATCAAACCTGAATATCTGCCGCATAAAGACTGATCTATAGTTATGGATATATCATTTCTTACTTCATCTATTTTGAAAGTATCTACATTCGGAGTCAATAGATTAACTTTTTCTCCCTTTTGAGATGCAAGGATGGCAACCAGGTCTCTGCCTACTCCTAAATGAGAGGCTGCGTCCGAGCGATTAGCCGTCAAACCTATCTCCAAAACCGTATCTTCACTTAATTGAAAATAATCCTTTGCAGGCATACCAGCTTCTCCGCTTGGAAGTACCATGATTCCGTCATGATTATTGCTTAATTGTAATTCTTTTTCCGAACAAATCATACCTTCGGAAATTTCTCCTCTGAGTTTTGATTTTTTTATTTCAAAGCACTCTTCTCCATCATATACTTTAGCACCGATAGTTGCAACAACAACCGTTTGTCCTGCGGCAACATTAGGAGCACCGCAAACAATGTGCAACGGTTCAGCACTTCCGACATCAACGGTTGTAATATGTAAATGGTCACTATTCGGATGCGGCTCACAGGTCAGTACTTTGCCAATGACATATTTATTAAGACCGCCTTTGATACTTTCGATTTTTTCCAAACCCTCAACTTCCAAACCCGAGAATGTCAAAAGGTCGGCAATTTCTTCTGCATTATACTTTGTAGGTACGTACTCCTTAAGCCAGTTATATGATATCTTCATCTTTTATTTTATTTTACTAATTCTAATTCGTTAATCAAATTTTTTGCCTCCAGATATTTGTCAATAATCAAAAGACAATATCTTATGTCTAATGTAATGTTGCGACATAAATCCTTATCATAAAGAATGTCGGACATAGTTCCTTCCCAATTCCTGTCAAAATTCAAACCTATCAAATTACCGTCGGCATCCATGACAGGAGATCCGCTGTTTCCTCCTGTTGTATGGTTAGTTGCAATAAAAGCGACTCTGTCGCTATAAGGGGCAATATCGTTATTGTAGTAAATGTCTTTTAATTTTTGTTCAACAACGTAATCATAAATGTTTGGCTCCTCTTTTTCCATAATACCGGCTATAGTTGTATAATGACGATAAGTGATTCCGTCTTTAGGTTTAAAGGAAGCGATGTTGCCGTAAGTAACTCTCATGGTCAAATTTGCGTCAGGGAAAATACCGTTGTTCATCGACATATCTTTTGTATTGTTATGCCTGTTATACTCATCAATGTAATGTTTAGTATTGATTCTGTACAAACTGTCAAGTTTATTATTATTTTGAGTTAGTTTTTCTCTTGTAGAATTCACATATTGTCCCCAAATAGGAGAAAGAAACTCAACAGCAGAATCATCAATTAGTTTTTTATAGTTTTTACGTTTGTAATCTTTTAGAACTTTTCTGATTTTTTCAGGATTATTCAGAACACTTGTTTTATATATGTCTGCGAAATAATCTTCTATAGGCATTTTATTTAGTTTATCATGCAAAAAATTGTAATTGTCTTTTGCGAAATCATTGTAAAAGATTGTCATGGTACGGACAAAAATCATACTATCTACACCTCTGTGCGAAGCAAAGTCATTGTTATAATATTTGTCCAACCAAGATAACAGGTTGTCTGCTTCCGTCTTTAAAACAATGTCGGTAACGGTGTTGTCCATAGATAGATCAATCAATGAAAGCAGGCGTCTTGTATTGTACATAAAATCACTTGCCAGTACTGCTTCGCCTATGTACAACTGTTCAAGTTTATACTTGCGATTATCATTATAAAGTTCGTAAAACTGCGACATAAGAGGGTTATTCAATTCTCCTTGTCGCTTTTTTTCTACAGCATTAAGAAACTTCAATCCTTTTACTTCTCCCTGCCATTTTTTCCACCCGTTAGCAATGGAAGCGACGTCGGAAGCATAGCGCAATCTTTTAGCCGGAGATTCTTCCTGTGCACTTTTATACACATTCAATCTTTCCGTTCTTAACTTTATTCTGGCAGGATCCTCTATGTTCTGTATATCTTCAACAGCGTATGAAGTCAAGAATTGCTGAGTTGTTCCGGGGTAACCCATAACAAAAGTAAAATCTCCTTCATTTTTATCTTTTAGAGAAATTTTCAGGAATTTCTTAGGTTGATAAGGTTTATTATTTTTGCTGTATTCAGCAGGCTCGTTATTCGCGTCTGCATAAACTCGAAAAACAGAAAAGTCACCTGTATGACGCGGCCACATCCAGTTGTCTGTATCTCCTCCGAATTTACCTATATTAGACGGAGGTGCTACTACAAGTCTGACGTCTTTGTATATTTTGTTTACATAAAGCATATATTGATTGCCGTAATACAATGCTTTAACGTATCCGTCAAGATTAGTTCCCTTTGTTGTGTTTTCAACTATGTTTTTGATATTCTCATTTACCTTCATTTGTCTTTCTTTTTCTGTCATTGAAGAAGAAACTCCGGATAGAACATCACTTGTAACGTCTTTCATGTACTGAAGCAATGTTACCGTCAATCCCGGGCAAGGCAATTCCTCGTCAAGTGACATAGCGGCAAACCCATTGGTAAGATAATCGTGATCAACCGTAGAGTGTTTGACAATTTCACTATAACCGCAATGGTGATTAGTGAACAATAGTCCTTGATTGCTGACAAATTCTCCTGTACATCCTCTGCCGAATAAAACAACGGCATCTTTGATACTTGCATTTTGTTCATCATAGATTTGCTTTGCGGAGATATGACAACCTTTTGACATCATATCTTTCTGATTTCTGTCCAACTGATTAGGGAGCCACATACCTCCTTGTGCAAACGTATTATTCAAAAACAATATATTGGATATAACGATTACAAAAAATAGTATATACTTTTTCATACATTATGATTTTAATTCACTTACAAAGTGCAAATTTATAAAAAATAAAGCAAATAAAAATATAATGGTATAAGAAAATTACCTCTGTCCTAAAAATATAAGTAACATTTTTTTATTCTGTAATATCTAAACGGGCGAAATTATTCTATGCGATAACAGAAAGAAGTATTTTACGGTTTCAATAAGAAAATCCGTGTACAAAGATACAAATACGATTGTTGTGAAATGAGATAAATGGATACAAATTCGTTGCAGACTCTCTGATTTAATTAAAAATTTGTATCTTTGCACCCACAAACGTTTCATTTATATTCGTGATGAGAATCAATATTTGTCAAAACAATTATGATACTCTTGCAATAGAGGGTAACAAGGACAAAATCAAACAAGCATTATTGCAAAGCGAAAATAATGTGTTGAATATTTTCGGAGAGTTTTCTTTAAGCGGTTCGCCTCTTTACAATAAAAATCTTTACAATGATATATATACTCGGGTTAATGCGGCAGGAGACGAGTTGTGTATGACACAAAAATCTTTTATTATAGGCACTCCATCCAAAATAACCGCACAGCAAGACGGAGTACCCGGTGAGGGTGAAGTTAAAGAAGAGTTTTATTACAATAGTTTGGTGTTTGTAGACAGAGGGGAGGTGAAGGCTTTGGCTACAAAGAGAAATTTAGGACGTTTTGACGACAACTATTCTGTCGGTAACGGTATTGAGGTAGTAGAGTTTGAGGGGAAAAGGATTGCTTTCGGTTTTTATGAAGATATATTCAACTTTGCTCAAAGGAAGACGGAGGTCAGTTGTGTTATCTTGGTAAGCAATGTATTATTTGATAAAGATTATGCCGATGATATAGAAAAAGATCTTTCCTCTTATGCAAAACGATTGAATGCCCCTGTTGTATTTGTTTCCCGTACGGGAGCTGAAGGGAATTTTGTATATCAGGGCGGTAGTTTTTTTATGAATCGTAACGGGGAAGTAATAAGAAAATTGGATGAGTTCGAAGAACAGCAAGTTTTGATTGATACGGATTCCTATAATGAAGGGAAAGTATTGTCGGATAATGAATATGAAAAACGTATTTTCTTGGCTTGTGTTACGGGGATAAGAGATTATTGGCGTAAAAGCAGAATAAAGAAAGCCGTTATAGGACTTAGCGGCGGTATTGACTCTGCGGTTGTCGCTCCTTTAGGAGTTGCAGCGTTGGGGAAGGAAAATGTTATAGGAGTTTTAATGCCGAGTGAGTTTTCTTCTTTACACAGTGTTGATGATGCATTACAGAGTGCAGGCAATTTAGGTATTGAACATTATACAATACATATTCAAGGTATTTTTGAGGCAACCAAGCAAGCTCTTGCTCCATTATTATCTCCGCAAGATACGAATTCTTACGACAACAAGGAATTATCCGCTGTTACCAATACGGATACCACGGAGGAAAACTTGCAGGCACGTGCCAGATGTATGATAGTGATGGCTTTCGGCAATAGGAAAGGAGCGGCTATGTTAAATACTTCAAACAAGAGCGAAAGTGCAGTAGGTTACGGAACTCTTTACGGGGACGACAGCGGAGCATTGGGACCTGTCGGCGACCTTTACAAAGAAGATGTTTATAAACTTGCACGTTGGATTAATAAGGCCGTTAGAGAAGGTAAATTAAAAGAATACTTTGATTATGATGGAGAGTATCTTATTCCTCTGTCATCCATTGAAAAGGCTCCTTCTGCGGAATTAAAACCGAATCAGAAAGACAGCGACACACTTCCTGAATATGAGGTGTTGGATAAAATAATTAAGGACCATATTGAGAATCATTTATCCCCGGAAGAATTGATTAAGAAAGGATATAATGAAAAGGATGTTAAGCGTATTTTGCATCTTTATGGTATCAATGAATGGAAACGCAGGCAGGAAGCACCGGCATTGAGATTAAGTAAAACTTGTTTTGCAACGGATTTTAAAATAAACTATTAATAAATGAGTGATTCTATTAAACACGAATGCGGTATCGCTCTTTTGAGATTGAAAAAGCCGCTTGAATATTATCAAGAGAAATACGGTAACACCTGGGCATTGAACCGTATGTATCTTCTAATGGAAAAACAGCATAACAGGGGACAGGACGGGGCCGGTTTTGCAAGTGTGAAGTTTGATACCGAACCGGGCAAACCTTATGTTGATATCGCGAAAAGTAACGCTACTCAGTCTATTGCCGAAATATTCAAAAATGTCTTTACGGATTATAAACATATTGTTAAGGAGTTTCCTGATAAAGCGGAAGATATTGCTTATTTGAAAGATAACGCAAGGTTTTTCGGCAATGTGTTTATGGGGCATTTGCGTTACGGAACGTTCGGGAAAAATGAGTTGGAAAATTTGCATCCGTTCCACAGAGAGAACAATTGGAAAACACGTGATTTGCTTGTTGCCGGCAATTTCAATCTTACGAACATAGACGAGATGCTTCAAAAGTTGATTTCCCTGGGTCAGCATCCGGTTAATGTTACCGATACTGCAATTGTGTTGGAGAAAATCGGAAAATTTCTTGACAGGGAGGTTCAGGAATTGTTTGAAAAGCACAAATTAAATAAAGAATCCAATATTCGAATCACAGAATCCATAAGTAAAGAAATGGACTTGCAAAAAGTATTGGCTAATTCGGTTAAACACTTCGACGGAGGCTATGCTTTTTGTGGTATTACCGGTAACGGATGTGCTTTTGTGGTAAGAGACGAAAGTGGAATAAGGCCTGCTTTTTGGTATGAGAATGACGAGATAGTTGTTGCCGCAAGCGAGCGTCCTGCCATTATGACAACTTTCGATGCGAGGGTAGAAGAAGTACAGGAACTGACACCCGGCTGTGCATTAATCATAAATAGAGACGGGGTTGCAAGTGTTCAGAGAGTTAAAGCCGAAAATAAGCCGAATAAAAAATGCAGTTTCGAGCGTATTTACTTTTCACGCGGAACCGATAAGGATATTTATTTAGAGCGAAAGGCTTTGGGAGAAAAAATCTTTCCGCAAATATTAGATGCGATTAATAATGATATTGCCAACACCGTTATTTCCTACATTCCTAACACTGCTTCCGTTGCTTTTCAGGGACTTGCAAAGGCTTTTGCCGATTATTTGGATAAGCAACGCATACAACAAATACTTGCCGTTAAGGATAATATCACTGAGGATAAATTAAAAGAAATCTTTTCTACAACAGTTCGCCGTGAATACATAGTTGTCAAAGACGTTAAATTAAGAACGTTCATCACTCAGGATAATGAAAGAGATGATATGGTTGCTCATGTTTATGACGTTACTTACGGACAGATAAAAGAGTATAAAGACAATCTTGTCGTTATAGATGATTCCATCGTTCGCGGTACAACATTACGGCAAAGTATCATTTCAATTTTAGATAAATTAGGACCGAAGAAAATAGTTGTCGCTTCATCCGCTCCGCAAATAAGATACCCTGATTGTTACGGCATAGATATGAGTCGATTAGGACAGTTTGTAGCATTTAATGCGGCAATAGAGTTGTTGAAAGAGCAAGGTAAGCAGGAAATTATTGACAATGTTTATCGAATGTGTAAAGAGCAGGAAACTTTGCCGAAAGAAATGGTAACCAATCATGTCAAAGAAATTTATGCTCCTTTTACCGACAAGCAGATTTCGGATAAAATTGCACAACTTATTACACCTAAACACTGCAATGCCGAGATTCAGGTTGTTTATAATACTGTTGAAGATTTGCATGCCGCATGTCCTCAGCACACGGGGGATTGGTACTTTACCGGTTCTTATCCTACAGCGGGCGGTAATAAGGTTGTCAATACCGCTTTCATAAATTGGTATGAAGGAAATAATAATCGTGCTTACTAAATGAGTAGATAGAGTTCATATTGATTTGTTTATCTGAAAAAAGTGTGTGATTTCTGATGTTTTTATTAAAAAAATGACAGAAATCACACACTTTTTTGCAGAAATCACACTACTTTTTAAACTGTTTATTTACACTGCATTAGCACCGTTGGAAACTTCTATGATTTGGTTCGTTATATCGGACTGACGTTGTTTATTGTATGTTAAAGTCAGTTCTTTCAACAGCGAAGATGCATTGTCCGTTGCCTTATTCATGGATGACATCCTTGCTCCGTGTTCGGATGTGAAAGAATCTAAAAAACATTTGTACATTTGTGTATTTAAACTTTGCGGAATCACAGAAGATATGATTTCCTGTTTATTAGGAGCAAAAATATAATCTTTTTTGTATTCGGAAACTACTCCGACAGACTCAGACTTATTAGATGATACCCCATCGGGCAGAGGCAGAAATTGTTCTATTGTAGGAATTTGGGTAGCCGCATTTTTAAATTGGTTATATATTATTTCTATTTTGTCGTATTTTTTGTTTAGAAAATCCGCTGTAAACTTATCAGATTTCTCTTTTACGTTTTCAAAAGAAAGATTATCCCAAATTTCATCGTCTGTTCCTAAATAATCTATATCGGATATTTTCTTAAAAGAATTATCTCCTTTTTTCCCGTATGACATCAAACTGACAGAATATCCCTTAAGTTTATATTCCTCTATTCTCTTTGAAGTCATTTTGATTATGGAAGAGTTAAAAGTAGAACATAATCCTTTATTGGATGTCAATGCTATTAACAGTATTTTTTGATCTTTAGTTTTCGGTTTGCGATTAAAAGGCAACTCGTCCGTCATGCTTTTTCCTAACTTGACTATTATATCATTCATTTTCCGATAGTAAGGACGCAACGTCATTATTGCCGTTTGGGATTTACGCAACTTTGCCGCTGAAACCATTTTCATAGCGGAAGTAATCTGTTGTGTTGATTTTACGGAAGCAATTCTTGTGCGTATTTCTTTTAAATTTGCCATAAATTATACAATTCTTTTTTTGAGAAAAAATGTATTTGTCTTTTTAGCGTTAATGAATCGCAAAGTTATAACTTTTTTTTTATTTGCAAAAGGATTGATGCTGATTTTTGGATATTGCTACAGCAATGTATCGGTTATATGTCGGTATTGTTGTTTTATGATTCGGTCTCTTTTTTTCCTGCGTGCAATAATTGTTTGCAAAAGGGAGATTTCTGCACTTCAATAAGGATAAAGTATGATTAAACGGTGGAAAAAGAGTTCGGGAAATATGCTGAAACTACGGATTTTTGCTTTGATGTTCCGAAGAATCTTTATCCGCATATTGTTTCAGACAATTTTCGCAAAGACAATCCGAGAATTTCTCTTTCAAAATCTTCAGATTGTCTTTGTTTATAGAGTATCTCATACAAAAACATTCGGAATCGTGTTTGCAGATAAACTCTTTACCGCATTGAGGACAAATTTTTTTCACGTCCTTCGGGTTATACAGTCATTAATTCTCTTTCCTTAACGGAAAGCATTTCATCAATTTTCTTGATAAATTTGTCAGTTAGGTCTTGTATATCTTTTTCTGCTTGTTTTATCTCGTCTTCGGTTGCAGGATTTTCCTTGTTGTCCTTAGTTTTCTTCACTTTGTCAAGGATATTTCTACGGATATTTCTGACAGATACCTTAGCTGCTTCTCCTTCTTGCTTTACGGATTTCACCAATTCTTTTCTTCTGTCCTCAGTCAAAGGAGGCAACGTGATACGTAATAAATCCGCTTCAACTTTCGGAGTAAAACCCAGGTTAGCTGCTAAGATTGCCTTATTGATAGCAGGAATAGTGCTTTTATCCCAAGGTTGTACTACGATTTGATTTGCACTCGGTGTTGAAACATTTCCTATTTGGTCCAAAGGCATAAGAGTTCCGTAACTATCCACTTTAACGCCTGCAAGCATCTGAGGCGATGCTTTACCTGCACGCATACTCTTCAATCCGTTCTCAAGGAAATCAACTGCAGCATTCATACTGGCCGAAGCTTCATCCATCAATGTTTTAATCTGTGCATTCATGATATTTACTTATTTTTTAATTATTCTTTCCTTATTTTACTTTTACCAGAACGAGTGTATCTTTTTCAGTTTTGTTTTCCTGACTTATAGCCATTCTCAACCAAATTGTATCCTTGGTATTAAACACCGCCGTTCCGGAAATGGAGAACCCGTTGGTATAGTTGATATTTCCCTTTGTTTCAGATGAAAGTTTTACGGGAATTCCGTATGAAGAATTTATTCCTAACAGAGTTCCGGACACAACGACTTTATTTCTCTCGCCTTTATCTTTGGTAATAGTTCCTTCATGTAAATACTTGACCTGTGGAAACTTGGTTTCATCCGTTGTTTTCCAATTGCCGGTCCATCCTTCTGTATAATCTTCTTTGTCAGGTTTGCATTGTACAAAAAAGATTGATAATATGGTTAAAAGGATTGCAGTTTTTGTTTTAAACATGTTCTTGAGTTATTTGTTTTACAATTGCAAAAATAAGAAAAAATTATGTTCCGCAATAGAAAATCATTATAAAAAAACTTTTATTTAGCATAAAAATGTTATCTTTGCACCCTAAAATGTCAATGGATACACTGATGAGAAAACAGATACCTAACATAATAACGCTGATGAACCTGTTATGTGGGATAATTGCCCTTACGGAGATATTGTATTTTAAAAATGCAACGGCAGGAGCGTTATTCATCGTTTTAGGTGCGGTGTTTGACTTTTTTGACGGTATGACTGCAAGATTGTTGAGAGTATCTTCACCGATAGGAAAAGAGTTGGACTCGTTAAGTGATGTGGTTACTTTCGGCGTTGCTCCTTCCGTTATAGCGATGTCGCTTATGCTTAACGAAAAAGACAGTATTCTTGCTGCAATCCCGCTCATTATGGCATTGTTCTCGTCATACAGGCTGGCGAAATTTAATCTTGACGAGAGGCAGACCGATAATTTCATCGGCTTGGCAACACCGGCTAACGCATTCTTTTGGTTAAGTATTCCGCTTATTGGTTTGCAGGATAGATTTTCTGCAATATATGACGTGATGTGCAGTCCTTATTTCATTATTCCGCTATCTCTTGTTATGAGTTGTCTGTTGGTTAGTGAAATACCGATGTTTTCACTGAAATTTCATAATCTTAAATGGGCGGATAATAAGATACGATTCATATTTTTAATATCAAGTGCAGTGTTGGCGGTATTGTTGCAATTCGTTGCAATACCCGTCATAATAATATTGTATATTGTTTTGTCAATAGTTAATAACATAATAAACAGATAAGAAAATGAAATACCAAGTTCAGATCAATATAATGCCGTTAAAAGCATTATTGGACCCGCAGGGTAAAGCCGTAACTTCTTCTATGAAAAATATCGGGATAAATACGATAGAAAACGTTAGAATAGGTAAGCACATAACATTGGAAGTAGAAGCCAAAGATGAAAATGAGGCAAAAGTAACGGTAGAGAAAGCTTGTAACGAATTGCTTCATAATCCTATAATGGAAAGTTACGAGATTAACTTTGTAAAATAAGAAATCCTAATCCTATAAGTTATAAAATGACTTATAGGATTAATTTTTTAATTATTCTTTCTGCAATCAGACGAAACTATTCAAGTTTACCATGACGGTACAGGACATTTCCATAGAACAATTTGACTATCCGCTTGATGAAAGTAAGATAGCGAAGTACCCTTTGCAACAAAGAGATAAGGCAAAGTTGCTGTTTTTTGACGGCAAACGCATAGAAGATAAAATATTCTCCGATTTGCCTGACATATTAGATAGAGATACTCTTTTAGTTTGCAATGATACTAAGGTCGTAACGGCACGTCTGTTCTTCAAAAAGCCTACAGGTTCGGTTATTGAGATATTTTGTTTGGAACCTTTGCGACCTAATGATTTTCAACTGTCGTTTGCACAGTCCGAAAGGGTTATTTGGAAATGTCTTGTAGGTAATAACAAGAAGTGGAAAGAAGGAACGCTTTCTCAAAGCAAAAAAATAAACGGAGAAATTGTAACTTTGAAAGCAGACAGGCAAGAATCGGTTAATGAAAGTTGGGTTGTTGAGTTTTCTTGGGACAAAGGTTTGTCATTTGCAGAGGTAATGCAGAATTTCGGAGTTATTCCGTTGCCTCCGTATCTGAACAGAGAGAGTGAAGAAAGCGATAAAACGGATTATCAAACCGTATATGCTCACTTCGACGGCTCTGTAGCGGCACCGACAGCAGGATTGCATTTTACGGACAAGACATTTGCGGACTTGAAATCAAAAAATATCAAAACGGATTTCGTAACATTGCACGTCGGAGCGGGAACATTTAAACCTGTTACAAGTGAAAAAATCGGAGATCACTCAATGCATACGGAAAAAATCTCAATTCCTGAATCCGTTGTTGAAGATCTGCTTGATTATTCCGATAAAGAAATTGTTTGTGTAGGGACAACGTCCGTAAGAACAATAGAATCATTGTATTGGTACGGCGTAAAGTTGGTGGAAAAAGAGAAATCTGAAACCAAAATCTATAAAACGGGTAACGAATGCCCGAAATTCGATTCCGAATTTCTTATTCCGCAATGGTATCCTTACCAAACACATGAAAAAGTTTCGGTAAAGGAAAGTTTATCCGCCGTGTTGAAGTATTTACGACAGGAAGGACTGGATTACCTCAGCGGACAAACCCGTTTGATTATTGCACCGTCGTATCAATATCGCATAGTAAAGGGAATAGTAACGAATTTTCATCAGCCGAAAAGCACATTGTTATTGTTAGTTTCGGCAATGATAGGTGAGGATTGGAAGAGAGTTTATTCACACGCACTTTCCAACGACTATCGTTTCTTGTCATACGGAGATTGTTGCTTATTCAAGATGCGAAAGTAAAAAACAACAAGAGAGTTATTGCAAATAGTGTCGCAAAAATAAGAAATCGTTTCGTTTTTTTTTGATTTTGTGCCGATTTTCCGTGAAAATAAATTCGCCTTTATAGGTTTTTGTTTTTTCTTATTTGAATTTTTTATTTCAGGAAGCGGATTTTTGTATGCATAAGTCCAGATTTTTGTATGTAAAAGTCCGACTTTTTGACTAAAATATCAGCGTTGTAATAAAAAATTTCCTGATCGTAATAAAAAAAAACACGGATTTCTATACGAGAAGTCGGTTTCTTGTATGAAAAAAGCGTTTTTTTTAAGAATAATATCTGATAAGGCAATAATGTTATCCGCTAAGGAGGCCAAGATCCGAGTTTTAAGTAAAATTTACTTCAAATATTTATTGTATATTTGCACATCCAAATTACTTGAAATATGAAAAAAACAATTTCTTTACTGATAGCGGTATTATTTATTGCATCGTTTTGTCATTCGCAGGAGCAAACGGATAAGAAACTCCGCATAAGAATCTATTCAACCGTAAATACAAATCAGATAGTTGTTACTCCGTCATTCGGGACTTACGTTTTAGACGGACAAACTCCGATAAGAAAACAAGATAAATTGATCTTGAAAGCAGAAAACGGCAAACTAAAAGCGTTAATGGGAGAGAAAGTGTTGTTTAGTAAGGATAGTGTGAAATTATCTTCCGAGGATTTGAAGTGTTTTTTTCAAATAACTCCGAGCAATGCAAAAATGAGGCGTTATGATAATGACCTCATTGTCTTGTTGTCAAAAGATAAGAACAATTTATTACTTATCAATGAAGTAACTGAGGACAACTATCTTGCAGGTGTAGTACAGAGTGAAGCGGGAGGAGCAAGCGATAACGTGGAATTCTTTAAGGTTCAGGCAATTTGTTGTCGCAGTTATATGAATAGATTTATCAATAAGCATATTAAAGAAGGATATAATTTGTGTGATGATGTCAATTGTCAGGTATATCTTTCGCGTGCAAATAAAAATCAGTGTATTGAAGGTGCTACACAAACGAGCGGAGAGATTATTGTAGATGAGAATGACAGGATAATAGAAACTCTGTTCCATTCCAACAGTGGCGGTATGACTGCTAATAGCGAAGATGTATGGGGGAATAAGATTCCTTATTTGAGAAGTGTTGTTGATTCGTTTTCAATTGGCAGACCTAATTATCAATGGGAAAAAGAAATATCCCAAAAGGATTGGCTCAATTATTTTAAAAATAAGGGTGTGAATATTAAAGATTACAATACGAAGCAGGAACTTATGAATTTTTCTCAGGAAGACGGGCGAAAGGTTAAGTTGTTTGATATTCCTTTGACTCAAATACGTAAAGATTTTAAATTGAAAAGCACGTTTTTTGACGTAATTCCTTGGGGTAGTAATGTAAAACTGAAAGGAAAAGGTTATGGTCACGGAGTCGGAATGTGTCAGGAGGGTGCTGCAAACATGTGTGATGAAGGTTATGAGTATTGGGAAGTGATAGAATTCTATTATACAGGAGTCAAAATTAAAAATCTAAAAACCGACAACTGATTTTTTCTTCCGAAATTCTTTTATTTGTATCTTTAAAACGGCGATATTCCAAGAAAACTATGTTGCAGAAATATCTTGTTTTCGGCAGGAAGTGTTGTTTTTGTCTAACTGATTGTGTTTTGACAGGCAGAAGAAGGACATCAATGAAGAAATAAATGTCATCCCTTCATAACTTTCAAAACTACTTTCAGCAAAACTCCAACATATTGCAATAACGAAAAAAGCCGTAAAATACTTATCTGTAAACAAATTTAGTCTTACAGGCAGATACAGAAAATACAGCAACATAAAAACAAGACCTAATAATCCGAATGCAGTCATTATGTATATTATTTGATTGTGCGGATTACATCCTGTTGTGCATAATTCGGGGTGTCGGTCAATCACGGGAGCAATCAGACAATCTCTTGTATCGCCTGTTCCACATCCGAAAAAGAAGTGTTGTTTTACGATATTAATTGCATTCTTTGACCAAAAATATCTTTGAATTATACTCATATCATCCACCTCTCCGGTACGCAGATAACGTTCAAATTCATAGAAAGTCTGATACAAACGCGGTCTTAAGGAGAATCGTTCGGCATAAACGTAATTTGAATACCCCATTTGTATGTTTTCTATATCTTTTTGTGTGAGTTTATTCACTCCTTCCGCATCTTTTCGCAGACCTTTCGAGTTCAAATACCTGTAAATTATATCTGCATATCTGTAATTTTCGATTCCCTGTTTTGAAGGAGGATAATCATTCAAAGAAACTCCCGTCTTATTGAGCCAGGCTTGCTCAACTTCTTCAGGGCATATATATTTATTGACATAGTATCCGTTTTCGATTGAGGAATCATTTACATGCATATAATCGTTACCCGAAGCCGTTTTCTCATCCGTGTGAATCGTCAATTCTTCTTTAGGTGTAAAAAAGTCATTATATTGTTTGTACAACCAATATGCAGAACAACTGATAAGGATAACCGCAAGTAATACGGTAACGATTGAATAGGCAATATTTTTTTTCTTTAATACGATTACAAAGCCGATAAATCCCAAAATACTCAATGTAATTATTCCGCTGATAAGAGAGGACACAAACAGATATGAGCAGAACAAAAGCGTAAGTGGTAATAATAATTTGCGTAAATGACTATTTCTGTATGCAGTTATCAGCATTACGGAAACGGCAAAACAAATATGAAAGGCAAAAGAAATATTTCTTGCCGTCGGAATCAGTACTCTGTTATCTGCGTATGGATCTATCAGATAATGTGTTATACCTATCAGAATACCTATTGTTATAAGGGAAACATAGACAGTGAAGACGATATTAGTTGCAGTCTTTTTTAGCGGACATGCACATAATGCAAACAGAGGGATTATGAGAAAAGGTAATTTATGGTTAAGTTCAAACAAACCGTGAGAGATATTCTCAGTCCAAAGTAAGCCGATAATGTTGAGAATATAGATACTTAGCAGGAATATCATTACTTTGCGGTTCTCTTTAAAGGAAATAATTTTGTCCTTAATCTTACCAATGAACAATATTCTCAAAGCCATGAGAACTAATCCTACGGTAAAGAGAAAAGGTGAATAGATAATACCGCTTATCAAGACAATGAAGGCAAAAATATCATACCGTTCAGTCCATGATAAGTTTTTGATTATCTTTTTGATATTGTCAGTTATCTGCATTATGTACTTATCTGATTAGATCATATTTCGGAGAAACACTTTCCAAGCGAAAACCGTTCTTGTCTTTCTGAATCTCTTTTGCAGTAAGAGATTTATTTTCTCAATTATGGGATTTTTTCTCCAACTCTCTCAATCGTTTCTCTATTTCAGGCAGTTTCTTAAATAGAATATAGGAACGCATGAAATCTTTTGCGTTAAAGGTAGGATAACCCATAATTTGGCTATCGTCTTTTATATCACTTATAATTCCGGATTTAGCCGCAATTTTGACACGATTACCGACTTTCAAATGTCCTGCAAAACCGGCTTGACCGCCTATGAAACAATTGTCGCCAATCTCCGTGCTGCCGGCCAAACCTGTTTGAGCGGACATGACGGTATTATTTCCTACGCTGACATTGTGAGCAATTTGGCACAAGTTGTCAATCTTTGCCCCTTTATGTACAATGGTAGAATCCATAGTACTTCTGTCCACGCAGGCATTTGCCCCTATCTCCACATCATCTTCTATGATTACGTTCCCGGTTTGAGGAATCTTTTTGAAAGAGCCGTCTTCCAGAGGAGCAAAACCGAATCCGTCAGCACCTATGACTGCTCCTGAATGAACGATACAATTGTTTCCTATTACGACATCATGATATATCTTGACGCCTGCATATAATGTTACGTTATCTCCTATTTTTACTCCTTCTCCTATATATACTTGAGGATAAATCTTGCAATTTGCTCCAACGGAAACATTCTTTTCTATAACGGCATACTCACCTACGTAACAATTTTCTTTTACCGTTGCACTGTCATGGATGAATGCCATAGATGATACTCCGATACGGTTAAAACGGTAAGAATTATACAACTCCAACAATGAAGCAAAAGCACTGTATGCATCTTTTACGCGTATGAGCGTTGTAGTTACGGGCTTTTCCAAAGCAAAATCTTCATTGATTATTACAATTGATGCTTTTGTATCATATATGAACGGAGTGTATTTTGTATTTGCAAGAAATGATAACGCATTCTGCTCTCCTTCTTCTATTTTGCAAACCTTATTTACCGTTACTTGTTCGTTACCTTCTACTTTTCCATGCAGAAACTCTGCAATTTGTTTCGCCGAAAATTCCATTTTTACTTTTCTTTTTCGTTTCCGTTTTAAAATTTATATAAATTACCGCGTCCGTATTCGAACGTAAGATTCAATAATCTGTGTATATTTACATCAAATATTGTACATTTCTCGTTTCAAACGTAATATCGGATACCTGAATACCGATGTTAAGTATGATTACGGATAGTTTTTATTCCAGATATTTGTCAATGAAACCTTCCAATTTATCAACTTCAATACCTTTTTGCAGAATCTTGCCGTTTGCATCGGCTATCAGTACATAAGGTATGTATTGAAAATCATATCTTTGTGTCAAATCTTGACCGTTGCCCAAAACGGAAAGCCATTCAAACGGATTTTTTTCTATAAATGTATTCCAATCGTTAGGATTCATATCAACGCTTATGGAAACAATAGTAAGACCTTTGTCTTTATACTTGTTGTGCAGATTTTTCAATTTAGGCAATGCCTCGATACAAGGTTTGCACCAAGAAGCCCAAAAGTCAATCAGTATTAATTTACCTTTGACATCTCTTTCAGTAAATGTCTTCCCGTCTTTATCCTGTCCGGAGAAGACAAGAGTAGATGCTACGGTCTGTTTTGCCAATTTGTACTTATATGCTTCAGTGAAATATTTGTGCCAAGCGTTGTTGCTTTTCTCATTTACCAATTCTTCACAATATTTCATAACGGCATTGTCGTTATCCTGCAACATCTGTATCTCGCTTATCAAAACGGAGTAAGCATATCCGCTTTCGGGATACTTTTTGATGAAATCTTTGTACAAATCAGCTTGTTTTTTGAAAGTTTCAGGGGCATTGTTATTCCGAGATAATTCCATAAAGGAATCATTTACTTTTTGCCAGAACTCCGAAAACTCTTCGGCAAAACGGCTTCCTGAATAACTGATGTCAAGTATTGATTTGTGATCCAAATAATCGGAAACACCCTTTATTGTCAAAACTATAGTTTTCCCTTTTTCCACGATAAGCGGAAGATTGGCTTCAAAATGCTTATCTTCGTTAATGATTGTTACCGAGCATTCTTTTCTTTTACCCTCAAAACTCAAGGTGTCAAGGTTAATTTCACATTTTCCGTTTCTTATCTCCGTCTTTGCAATCTCATCCTGCATACGGGAAGAAATCATATCAGGATCCTGATACAGGACATATATCTCCCCCTCACTCATTTCGGGAATTGATATTACAACTCTTTTATCCTGCGAACAGGAAGTAAAGAAAATTCCTAATAATGCCGCAGCAATCAAATAAAATATTTTCTTCATTTTTTGATTTTTTTAAGAAAAAGATTTAATGCAGGTTAGTCCTCTTTTTTTCTTGTAAGAATTTCGTCAATCATTCCGTATTCCAAAGCTTTCTTACTTGTAAGCCAATGATCTCTATCTCCGTCTGCTTCAATTTTTTCGTATGGTTGTCCGCTGTGTTTTGAAATAATGGTATAAAGTTCTTTTTTCGTCTTCAGGATTTCTTCCACTGCGATAGCCATGTCGCTAGCCTGACCTTCCGCTCCACCCATCGGCTGGTGAATCATAACTCTTGAATGCTCCAATGCAGCCCTTTTTTTCGGAGCTCCAGCACACAAAAGGACGGATGCCATACTTGCTGCCAAGCCCGTACAAATTGTGGCAACATCGGGACGAATCAACTGCATGGTATCATATATGCCTAAACCTGCCTGTACATATCCGCCAGGAGAGTTAAGATATATTGTAATATCTCTTCTGCTGTCGGAACTTTCCAAAAATAAAAGTTGTGCCTGTATAATGTTGGCAACATCATCGTCAATAGCCGTTCCCAAAAATATTATTCTGTCCATCATCAATCTTGAGAATACGTCCATCTGTGCTACATTTAATTGACGTTCTTCAATGATTGTCGGGTTGATATATGCACTTTTCGTATTGAAGTACTTATTGTATCTGTCGAAGGTCAGAGGGTTTATTCCTTTTCCTTTAGTTGCAAACGCTTTAAACTCTTTTCTGAAGTCCATATTTTCGTTAATTTAATTTAAATTATTACCGCACATTTGTGTATGGTATATACGGTTGCAAAATTACAATATTTTTCAACAAAATTGCCTCAACGGACGTTTTTAATGGCAAAATATTTCCGACTATCCGATTAATATAGCTAACTTATTATAAATAACTATGTTAAAAATTAGTATGATTTTCGCAGAAATCATTAAGAAAGTTGCAGAAATCACGCACTTTTTGAACGAAATCACTGAAAAAATTTTTCCGAACAATAATATTATTTTTTTGAATAAAGAAAACCGTTTAATTGTTTCATTCAACATGACTTCATGTAAAACGGAAGCAGGCGACATTAAAAACAGATATTATCCGATTACGAAGAATTATGTTTTCGCATTGAAAAATTTGTTTACCTTTGCATTTGAAAAGCAATTAAACAAGTATTCTTTTCTTTTTGAAGCAAAAAATTATGAGTTATATCCCTTTGCATATTGTAAAAGAGTTAGCGGAAAAAGAGGGGTTCTGCAATTGCGGGGCTGCAAAGTGTGAGAAATTGGATCTGACGTCTTTCAAACAATGGCTTGAGAGGGGTTATCACGCTTCAATGTCATATTTGGAGAGAAATTTTGATAAGAGAGAAAATCCGGGATTGTTATTTGAAGATACTAAAACAATATTCTGTTTTTTAATGTCTTATAACGATGATGATAATTCGGAATATCATGAGTACAAAATTGCGTCTTATGCTCTCCGCAGGGATTATCATCACGTTATGAAACAAAAATTGAACAATATAATCATACAATTGCAGGCGAAATTCCCTGATTTGCAGGCCAGACCTTTTGTTGATTCCGCTCCTGTTAAAGAAAGAGAATGGGCGATTAAATGCGGTTTGGGATGGAAGGGGAAAAATTCTCTTTTGGTTACTAAAAATTTCGGCAATAAGGTTTTTATAGGCGAGATTCTGTGTAATTGTGAAAGTGACTATGCTACCGAGGCAGGCAGTATGTGCGGAAATTGCAATAAATGCCTTACTTCCTGTCCTAATAATGCAATTCTGCCTGACGGCAGCATAAATGCTAACCTCTGTATTTCATATCAGACTATAGAAAACAAAGAAAATATTCCCGACAATATACGTTTGCACAACTATATTTACGGATGCGATATTTGTCTTAATGCTTGCATTTGGAATAACAAAGCAATGAAAACGGAAATGCAGGATTCGGATGTTAAAAATATTGCCTTCCACATGTTGGATAAAATAGAAAATGATGAAGATTTTGAAGAAGAATTCAGAAAACTCAGAAAAATGACTCCCATGGACAGAATAAAGTACAGCAAATTAGTTTCTAATGTGAATCTTGCTAAAAGGCAAAACGATATGTAATGAAAAATTATTTGTAACTTTGCATTTCAAAATGACGAAATTATGATAAAACAGTTTGTATTCAATCATTTCCAAGTTAATACTTATATTCTTCAGGACGAAACCGATAAATGCGTTATCATTGATGCAGGTTGCGACACGGAGGAAGAAAGAGAACAGATAATTTCCTATATCCGCAATAACAATCTTACACCGGAGAAACTGCTTCTGACACATGCTCATATTGATCACTTTTGCGGTATGGTTGATCTGGCAAAATATTATGATATTCCTATCTCTATGCATCCCGACGGCAGAAAAGTTTTCGATATTTTCACTCTTCAGGCTCAAGGAATGAATTTTCACAAACTTGATACAGCGAATGTACGGTTTGAGTACATAGACTACGGTAAAAATGTTCAATTCGGTAAAGGATATAATCTTAAAACAATAAACGTAAGCGGCCATTGTCCGGGCAGTATAGCCTATTACTCTTTGCAAGATTCGGCCGTTTTTGTCGGAGATGCCGTTTTTTATCAGTCAATAGGGAGGACGGATTTGTACGGAGGAAATTTTGATGAACTTGTTTTGAATATAAACAATAATATTATGACCCTGCCTTTGGATACGGTCATACTATCGGGACATGGTCCGGCAACGGATGTGGATTTTGAGAAAACAAATAATCCTTATATTCAACAATATTGATGAACTTTGTTGCAGGCTGACTTTTCCATGATAATAAAGCACCGATTGAGGATGAAAGAAAGGTAAGTTTGCCGAACGATATACAAATAACGGATAAAATGAAAAGATTATTTATTTTGGTCATTTTGGTTGTTGCAGTTTTTTCTCTGTCTGCACAACAATACAGAGCAGGTGTTTTGTTCGGAGCATCCGTTTCCCAAGTAGATGGTGACGGTATGGGAGGATTTCATTTTATAGGGCCTCAAGGAGGATTGTTTATTACAGATATAATCGGTAAAAAGTCTGCTTTGCAGGGAGAATTGTCGTATGTTTATAAAGGTAGCGGAATAGAGAGTAAGCCCGAAACGGATTTCAGAGTTGAAATCACGGCATCGTACGTTGATTTGGCATTGTATTATAAATATTTCTATTCTGACAGGGTCAATATCAAGATAGGGCTGACGCCTTCCTTACTTATTTCTCATAAAGAAAGTGTTGCAGGAATTGAACAGACGGATTATCCCGAGTATCGTAAATACGGATTGTTATTTTCCGTTGGAGGTGAGTATTATTTCGGAGAACATTGGTTCTTTGCTGCAGACTGGAATTATTCGTTGTTGTCATTAAGGAGCGGAAAAGCGTTGGTGAGCGACTATGATGCATTGTTCTTCCGTTTTATATGGGAAAACGGAGAATTTTACAATTACTTGAAATTTTCTTTAGGCTACAGGTTTTGACAAACCGACAAGATAGAGTCAAAAAATGTCTCAGAAACGATAAGATTTTAGTTGAGAAACATGCCTTAACTGTGTAAAATCTTCGCAATTCAGTACTTCCGCTTCACGAAGCAACAGTTTGGCACAAGCGTATGCATCGGAATCGGAGTGGTGATGGTTCAATTCTATATGTTCTTGCTCTGCAAGGAAGTCAAGTGAAAATTTTTGATTGTTTTTCCATGTTTTTTTAGCCAAAATATAGGAACACATGTAACGGGCCTGCGGTCTTGGAATCTTATAATGGGCAAGAGTACGCCGAAGTACGTTCATATCAAAGGCAGCATTATGAGCAACGAGCATGGTATGGTCAAAATGATGACGAATCTTTGTCCAAAGGACGTCAAACGTTGGAGCATCTGCCACATCTTCCTTATGAATACCGTGAATCTTTTGTGCATACCATTGAAAATAGGGATAACAGATGGGTTTTATTAAATGATTCTCCACGCTGATTACTTCATTATTGCGAACAACTGCAATACCTATCGAGCAGGGAATATAACCCATGGCAGTTTCAAAGTCTATAGCCGTGAAATCAAACATAGTTTTTTCGAGTGTAGTTGCATAAATTCATCATAATAAGACTGCAAAGATATAATAAAATTATTATCCTTTCAATATATTTATCTTCTTTTCGGATTGTAACAAGATGCAAGGTGTTGATATATAATAATTTTGAAAAAAAGTATTTTTATCGAAATTTCTTTAATGAAAACGTCGGTTTTCTTTATAAAAATTGCAATTTTCTTTAAGAAAATTTTGCTGAAAATACGTTTTATTTTGTTGTTAATTGAAAATACCTTTTTTTGTTCGTTTTTAATTTGAGCAAAATGAAAAAAGGAGGAAAAGTAACGGATGAGTCCCTTACTTTTGTACAGAGATAAATTGCCGGAATACATCTTTAGAAGGTTAATATTCTGCATTTAGTTTTAGAAATTCGTTATTTGCATGTTGTCATTATTTATTTTGAGAACGGCAATTCAGAGAATTTCGTAAATTTTAGATGTTGATGTGTTGCAAAGTGGGAGAGTAAAACGGCGAAATATTTCTCTTTTGTTTAATATTTTTTGATATTCAGTACAGAGTTACAATTTTATATCACGGATACTGCCGACAGGATATGAAAAGAAGAGAAAATAGCAGGATATATTGAGAAAACATAAGCGTGCAAGATTATTTTCTTGCACGCTTATTAGATTTAGCATTTTTGAAAATCGGATTTACCGACTCCGCAAACAGGACAAACCCAATCATCAGGGATGTCTTCAAATTTTGTTCCGGGAGCAATTCCAGAATCAGGATCTCCTACTGCGGGATTATAGATGTATCCGCAGACTGTGCATTCATAACTATCCATAACTTACACTTTTTTTATGTTAGAAAATTGATAATTCAATTACCATGCAAACAAAGGTCTGTTTTGCATCATATCATTTACTTTCTTACGAGTGTTCTCAATCAAAGTTTCGTTTTCAACATCGCAAAGAATAGTGTCAATCATATCAACAATCTCAGGCATTGCATCTTCTTTCAAACCACGAGTGGTAATAGCAGGAGTTCCTACACGAAGACCTGATGTTTGGAAAGCACTACGAGAATCAAACGGAACCATATTCTTGTTGATTGTAATATCAGCACGAACAAGGGTGTTTTCTGCAACTTTACCGGTTAATTCAGGGAATTTCGTTCTCAAATCAATTAACATTAAGTGGTTGTCCGTACCGCCTGATATAACTTTATAGCCACGTTTTACAAACTCTGCAGCCATAGTTGAAGCGTTTTTTCTAACTTGCTTAATATACTCATGGTATTCAGGAGTAAGAGCTTCTCCGAAAGCAACGGCTTTAGCAGCAATTACATGCTCAAGCGGGCCGCCTTGAATACCAGGGAAAACAGCTGAGTCAAGCAATGCACTCATCATCTTAACAACTCCTTTAGGTGTCTTTTTTCCCCATGGATTTTCAAAGTCTTCTCCCATAAGTATCATTCCACCGCGAGGGCCTCTCAAAGTCTTATGTGTAGTTGTAGTTACAATGTGGCAGAATTTAACGGCATTGTTCAATTCACCGGTTGCAATCAAACCTGCAGGGTGAGAAATATCAGCAAGTAAGATAGCACCTATCTCATCTGCGATTTTACGCATACGAGCCCAGTCCCATTCTCTTGAATATGCAGAAGCACCACCTATTATCAAACGAGGTTTCTCTCTCTTTGCAACTTCTTCCATCATATCATAGTCGATGGTTCCCGTTTCTTCTTTTACTCCGTATGCTACTTGACGATAATATGTTCCTGAAATATTTACGGGACTTCCGTGAGAAAGGTGTCCTCCGTGGTTAAGATCCAATCCCATAAAAGTATCACCCGGGTTCAAACAAGCAAAAAATACTGCTAAATTAGCTTGAGCTCCGGAATGAGGCTGAACGTTTGCCCAGCATGCACCGAATAATTGTTTAGCTCTTTCTATTGCTATGGTTTCGGATTGGTCTACTATCTGACATCCGCCGTAATAACGCTTTCCAGGATAACCTTCAGCGTATTTGTTCGTCATCACTGAACCCATTGCTTCCATAACTTGGTCGGATACGAAGTTTTCTGAAGCAATCAACTCTATACCTTTTGTTTGTCTTGCTCTTTCTTGAGCAATCAAATCAAATATTTGTGCGTCTCTTGTCATTTTATTTAATGTATTTGATGTTTTTATCTGAAATTAAGGTGCAAAGTTAAACATTTTTATTTTATTGACAATGAAAATAAAAATTAAAGTTAGTTTTAATTCAGTGTAGAGCAAAATTCAATGTAATATTATTTGTAGATTGGTTTTATTTTGTAATTTTGTAAAAACAAACAATAGATATGAAAAAGAAACTATTGAGTATTTCGGGAGTATTAATTATCTTGGTTATTGCATTATTTTCTGTATTTGCAAAACAAGGCGGACAGCAGGATGTTAAACACGGATTTTATACTCAAAATGATGATGAAATTCCTGAAGAATACATAGAAATCAGCAATAATTGTCGATACACGGGGATAAATCTTTCAGATAAGAAACTTCTGACGATAGAAAATTTGTTACCTGAAGGGAAAATGTCATTAGACAAGTATGATCACCGATATTTTGTTTTGGGTTATTCCAATAAGCATAAGCAAAGCGGTTATTGTGCATGGATACTCACGAAATATATGGTGAGAAATAAAAACGTGAAAAGAGAAAATCTTTTCAGGGAAGATACTTCTTTAAAATGTTGTATGTCTTATAATTCAGATTATAACCGCAGTGGTTATGACAGAGGACATTTATGCCCGAGTGGAGATATGACTTGGGATAAAAATGCTAACAGAGAAACATTTTTATTGAGCAATATCTGCCCGCAACATAAGAAACTCAATCAAGGAAGATGGAATGATTTGGAAATACTGTCAAGAGCATGGGCAGGAAAGAATGACAGTTTGCTTATTATAACAGGACCTGTATTAGAGCCGAATAAAGGAACTATAGGTAAGGGGAAAGTAACGGTTCCCTCTGCTTTTTACAAAATACTTATTGACATTTCTTCCCCGAAATGCAAAGCCATAGCATTTATAATGGATAACGAACCGGTCAAACAAAGGCTTTTCACCTATGCCGTTTCCATAAAAGAAGTGGAAAGACGGACAGGATTAAACTTCTTTCCTGAATATGATAAAAATTCTTTGATTCAATCATTAGAGAGAATGTGTGATACAACTGATTGGAAGTAATTATGTCTTGTTTTATTGCGTGCAATATGAAATTTTTGTCGTGGTGTATGTAAAAAAGCACTGTTTATCATTATAATTTCTATTAAGAAATATTTATCTCCGACCGTTTTGTATAATGGTCTGAAAAAAGTGCGTGATTTCTGACAAAATCATTAAGAAAACGTCGGAAATCACGCACTTTTCTGCAGAAATCACACTCTTTTATTTCTATTACATTCATATATTTCCTCAAACGCGACAACTCCTTTCATGTGTCTGTTTTAAACGGTTTATTCTGCTTCTCATCTCATCGGTATTTTTCCTTTACCCTGCTAATACGGTAGATAAGCGGTCTTTTAACTGTAACAATAACTCTATTTTACTTTGCCGTGCCGTGATAATTTATTTCTTATTGTTTATTTTCTTGTACTCATATTTTTAGAAAAAGTATTGCAAAAAGCGTTCTTTTAGGAAAAGAACAAAAAACTATATAAACTCGGATTGAACGCCGGCACAAATCCGCATTCACAATACGCAGTCTGTTGCGTTTATCCTTGATGTGCCGTATCTTTCCACTGATTGCAGCACCTACCGAAGCGATAACTATTGGAGATTGTCGGATTATTTAGATGTGTTGAAGTGTTTGCAAGGAGCGAAATTCGTTTATTTCACAAGCAGCAAATCAACTATTGTGGAACTTGCCGACTGGATGGGACGAAACAAATCTATTGGCAATCCGTTTGAAGGTGCAAAAACACATCGTCTGCAGATTAAAGGCTCTTGCTTGAACTACGATGATATTATGCTTGTAAAAGCTGCTTAAATACAATTTAAATGACATTAAAAAGGCGTTGCTAACAATTTGCAACGCCTTTTGTGTATGTCCTAAAAATGTACATTTAGTATATAGGAAGAGTACAAAATGGAGCAATGGTATAAGAAAATTTTTTGCTTTTCGTATTTTTGATTATAATAGTCTATAATGTTTTATCATTGAGAAATCAACGAAGTGTACAATTCATATCTTTTATCGTTGTAACTTCCATCTGTCTTAAAAATACCTTGATTAACTATCTTCCTAAAGGAATTACCTTGCAATCTATTTATGTTATCAAAAATAAATCTCTCTGTGGTCAAAAACCACTCAGAAAGTATGTCTTCATATCCTTGTTTTTTATCTTGTATAGTATTATATTTTTCCATAAATGCAGGTGTGGCAATAGTATTTATAATGTGAATTAATTCATCCATAACACCATTTTGTTCTCCCGATAAAAACGACCATAATTCGTCAGCTATTAAGAACTCTGATTGGTCAAGAAACTTTTCAGCTTCAACTAAATATTTAATAAACCTTTGTTTGTCGTAACCTGAATCAGTTGATGAAGTTGGATCAAATGGAAATCCGAAAAAATATCTTATAGCTTTATTGGGATATAATTCTCGTAAAACAGCTTTTGCCTGAAGGATTTTTTGCTTTTCGCCTCTCATTTCACCAGAGTTAGGTCTTACAGATTTCAATTCAATAGCTACTGCTTCATTATCTGTTTCATAAAAGCAATCGGCTGTAAAATTGGAAGCATTTTGAGTTTCACCATGTCTATTATTGACGATAATTTCGTATTCTCTTTCTAATGAGGGTTGTTGCGTTGAATTTTTCAAGTCTATCATTATTTCAGAGATGGCATTAACCTGATTTGAATATATAGTTTTCCCTTTGAAATCCTTTTTTTCTCCATCGCAGAGTATATGGGCAACGGATTCAAAAAACGACTGTCCTAATGATGTATTAAGACCTTGAAGCCAGCTACTAAGTCTAATATAATCAGAAATATCGCAAACTCTTCCATTAAGTTTGTCTGAAAATGCATTTAGAAAAGCAACATGAAAAGGGGCGTTTCTATTATTGTTGCCATCTTCAGGGAAAGAGCTGAAACGTGATACCAATATTTTTATAATTGTTTGAGCAATAAGTTCTTTTTTTCTTTCAGTTATCATGTCATTTCTTATTAAATTTTGCAAAATACTTATCAATCTCTGGACGTAGTTCAATTCCAGACTTTTCAAAGCAGTCCAATAAATCTTTGTATGCACCTTTACCTCCTAAGAAATCCCAAAATCCTTCAGCAACCTTCAATTCTTTGTCAAGGTCTAACATTCCAGCCATTGTCCAAAACTGATATGGTTCAGGTTCGTATGGATTGTACGGAATAGCTATTAATGTGTTGATTTTAGATTTTTTGTTTTGCGTGTATGCTATTCCTGCCCATTCTAAAAGTGTTTGTTTATATTTTTGAAAGTCCCCTTTATTGGGCTTTGCTGTCTTCAAATCAAACATATATTGTCTTCCTTTTTTTGTTTCAACGAACAAATCTACTCTTGCTGGTTTCAGTTTGTTTTTTTGACCAGAAAGATGTTTTTGTAATTCCGATAGTTCCTTTTTTTTATTTGGATGAGGCTTATATGTTAGTTCATTTACAATTGCCTGTACTGATTGCTGGCAATTTTTATAAATACAATCTCCAACAACGTACTGTGTTTCAACTTTTGCAAACTTAGTTTTAGCTAATGCTGCTGCAACAGGTTCAAAAATAGATGTACCAAAAGTCGTCAAAAGAGATTGCATGAATGAATATAGGGCCATTCTGTCTTTGCCTAATAATCTGGTGTGAAATGGCATATAATTGTTCTGTGGAACATAATTTTTGAACTTATTTCTTAGACAATCGGAAATAACTTTTTGAATTTCCATTTTTTGTTTTACTGTTAATGCCATAATTACTTCCGTTTTAAATGAAAAATGATTTCAGAATAAGCATTCTTATTTTTTTCTGTTCTATTAAGTACTGGACGTTTGAATTGCTCTACAATCTGCATTTCTGCCTTGTCTGCAATAGTTGTATAAAGATTAAACTTGTCGTTTGCCACTAAAAAAACATCATAATCGTCAATCATGTATTGTTTGCAATTATTAAGAACCGCCGAGATATCATCTATGTAGGATTGTTGGGCATCTGATTTTTGTCCCTTGTATAAAGGTCCAATTTCAAGTTCATCATTGCGATTAAGCCCGAACAAATCGTAAGCATAAGCGTGTTGCTCATGATAATCTATTAAACCCACATAAGGTGGCGATGAGAAAATGCCTTTTATTTTTTTTGATTTAACTAATCTGGCAAAATCTTGATTTGATAATTCTAAATGGTCAATAATGTTAATTGATCGACTGTCTCCTGTTATGCAGTATTGATAAGTATTGGTTCTGAGTTTATCAAAAATCTGTAATCTTTTAATGGTATCCCTTGTGTATGTTTCCCACCATTTCAAAATAGAGAATAGTGGTTTGCACATTTTACCATGCTTATGACAATAATATGTTGTAGTAACAGGCTCTAACAATGTCGCCAAATCGGTATGTGTAGTAGCACGACAGCTACGAATTGTTCGACTTAATATGACACTAATTATTTTTTTAGTTGATATATTTTGAATTTCCTTTACCTTCTCAAACACAAAATCAATCTCTGCTCGGACATTTGGAAAATACCATTTGTCAAGAAATGTTTCGTCCTTATCTTGTCGAAGCTTAATACCATACTTTTTTACAATAGAATTGTACGTTTTAAGAAATTCTTTTTCATATATAACAGAATATTCTTTTTCGTCTATTTCCTTTTGTTGCACCCTATACTTATAATCAGGCACAGGAAAATACATGTTGTTGAACTCGTTTAGTTTTTGGGTTAGCTCATAATCAAAATCTCTAATATGAGATTCAAAAACAAACTGTTTTAGTGACTCGGTTATTCTTTTTGTTTCTACAATAACATCTGCAATGTCATATTTCATAACTTTACAATTACCAATTAAGGCATTGAAAGCAGATACATCTATGCCTATTGCATGAAGTCCCATTTCGCAAGCTTGTACCATTGTTGTTCCACTTCCAGAGAATGGGTCTAAAACAATATCTCCCTTTTGAAAATACACGTCCTTTTTGAAATTGTCAGTATGATTGTCCAAAAAGTATTCTACCAACTGCGGAATAAATTTTCCTTTATAAGGATGTAACCTGTGTACATGTTTTGTAGTGTCAGCTTCTTTAAGATTATCAAAAGAAAGATCCCAATTCAGATCGTTTCCCAATTTTTCTTTCCATTCAATTTCTCTCTTACCATTTGCAGATTCATAATATGACACTAAATCTGCTTTACGAATCATTGTAGAACCATTTTCGCAATATTTTTTTACTTTTCCATATTGAACAAGGTACATTATATTGGAAGTAGTAACATTTCTACCTATAAATTCGGTTGCAAATATAGAGGCGTCTTTAATGGTAATTAAGTTGTTTGTTTCGTTTGTCATCATAAGGCATTTATGTATATGTGTAATACTATTCCAATAGCTTTCAGTGCAATATCCTTTTCTGACTTTGTAATTTCTTGTATTTGGTCGGCGAGCCAAAGTGTAAATAATTCTTCTACGTCAGTGTTCAAAACACTCGCGAGTTTAATTACTTGCTCTCGCTTGGGTGAATAGTTGTCGTTCTTTATTTTGCAATATGTGGAGGTGTCAAAGTCAAGAACAGTGGCAACCTTGCGTTGTGGCAGGTTGCATTGCTTTCGGTGCTCTTTTAGTTTCTCTGATAACATCATTGCTTGTAATTGTTTTGATAAAAATCAATTTTGAAATTTTTTTGCAAAAATACGACAAAAAACGGAAAAGAACTCCTGCAATTATTAATACAAGAGAGAACATGATAAATCAGTGACGGCGGTTATCGTACCAATTTACAAACTTGGTAACCCATCTATAAATTAAATATAATAAGAATATCGCTGTTAATGTTGCCATTTCAACAAGAATTAGTTTTTGCAAAGATACGACAAATTTTTGAATTGCAAACGATAGACAACGATATTATAATGACTATGACCATTATTGCGAGCGTCTGTCTAACGTTAAACGCACAAATGCTATGTTTCAGGTTATAAGACCTAATTCACAATACGCAGTCTGTTGCGTTTATCCTTGATGTGCCGTATCTTTCCACTGATTGCAGCACCTATAGAAGTGATAACTATTGGAGGTTGTCGGATTATTTAGATGTGTTGAAATGTCTGCAAGGTACGAAGTTCGTATATTTCACAAGCAGCAAATCAACTATTGTGGAACTTGCTGACTGGATGGGACGAAACAAATCTATCGGCAATCCGTTTGAAGGTGCAAGAAAGGTTAAAAGCCTTTGTCTGAATTACGAGATATAATGCTTGTAAAAGCTGCTTAAATACAATTTAAATGACATTAAAAAGGCGTTGCAAATTTAAAGCAACGCCTTTTGTGTATGTCCTAAAAAATATACATTTCGTTTTGCTATTTATACAATAAAGTTACCGCCCTTGGATGTTTAGAATTTCAGATTATTTCTTTATCAATTTCTGAGTTCTAGTCATCGTTCCGCTTATTACTCTTACGTAATAAACTCCTGAAGCCAAGTTTTCAGTGTTGATTGTCATAGTTTGCTGACCCTGTGCAAGAGTCTGAACGGAGATTGTGCGGCCGTTGATGTCGGTTAAGATAACCTGTGCATCGGAATTCATGCCTTCCAATCTCAATGTTGCATTATCAACAGTTGGGTTAGGATAGATTGCAATTACTACACTGTTTTCAACATCAAGTAATGAAGCTTTCTTTGTAGTAAATGTCTTAACTGCTCCCGTGAATTCACCCTCTTCGGTGTAGAATAGGGTCTTTAAATGTGCGGGAAATATAATTTGTATCGGGCTTACAAGGATATAAGAGCGTTATCGTAAATCTATCATTTTAACTCCGGGGAATCTCGTCTTATCAAAGACAAAATCCTTATCAGTTATCTTTTTATTTGCATTATAATTGCTAAAGGTATAGACATATTTGCTCGATGAATATGTGGATATTTCCAATTTATGTAAACGATTGTCTGTTACCGAAGAATAAATACGGATTTTGCTTATATTTCCATTTTTCATAGGAGTCAGATCTACGATATTACATTTTATATTATTGAATATTTCTTGTCTGATGAGTTTTGGTCTGAAGTTTTTGGCTGAGGTATTAATTATTTTGACGAAATTAAACATAGTATTACCATCTTCTGCATCCGTTATTTCTGCCTCGTTCGATTTTTTTATGTAATTCCACATAGTTTTTCCGTCAGAGTAATTGGAAAACTTATCTGCACTGACAACATATTTGGAATTGTTGCTCAAAAAAGTCCCCTTACCTTGTATTTTACCATCCTCGTCTTTAATGTCATAGGTGAAAGAAAAGGAGAAAGGTGTATCTTTTTTCATCTGAGAAATAACGTCATTCACGATTTTTTGTGCAGTTTTGTCAATAACCACACCGTTTCTTATTTCGGTGTTGCTACCTTTCCTTGCAGATGAATTGGTTTTATTTGCCGTTTGGCAGTTTATTCCTAAAGAAAAGATTAAAAATAATGATATAAGTGTAAATTTTTTCATAAACGTTAGTGTATCAATATCCGTGCCGCAAAATTCGGATATAATTCTCAATGCAGAAGATATTGCTGAAGCGTTATTCCTTTTTCATAATACGTGAAAGAATCTCGTTCAACTCATTTTCATCGGTTATTAAGACATCTCTGGCTTTACTGCCTCTGAACGGTCCTACAATACCTGCACTTTCCAATTGATCCATGACTCTTCCTGCTCGGTTGTATCCAAGTGCCAGTTTACGTTGAATCATAGAAGTACTACCTTGTTGAGTCATTACAATAAGCCGTGCAGCTTCTTCAAACTTACTATCAAGTTTACCATCGTCAAGACTTTTCTTTTCTCCGCTGTCATCATCCGTATCTTCTTTTACTTCAGGTAATAGGAAACATTCTCTGAATCCTTGCTGTTCAGCGATGAAATCTGCAACTTTTTCAATTTCTTCGGTATCTATCAATGCACATTGCAGTCTTACCAGAGGGCCTCCGTTACTTACCAGCATATCTCCTCTTCCTATCAGTTGTTCTGCTCCTTTTGCATCAAGAATTGTGCGAGAATCCGTTAAGGAACTTACTTTAAAGGCAGCGCGGGCAGGAAAGTTTGCTTTGATGGTTCCTGTTATGATATTAACACTCGGTCTTTGCGTTGCGATGATAAGATGTATGCCTACCGCTCTTGCTAATTGGGCTAAACGACATATAGGTTTTTCAATCTCTTTGCCTGCTGTCATAATCAAATCGGCGAACTCGTCAATGACTACAACAATATATGGCATATACGCATGTCCTCGCTCGGGATTTAGACGCCTTGAAGTGAATTTCTTATTGTACTCCGTGATTTTTTTGCACCCCGCTTCTTTCAGAAGTTCATATCTTGTATCCATCAATTGGCACAATGAACGTAAAGTATATACCACATCTTTCGTATCGGTAATCACTGCATCTTTTCCGTTGGGAACTTTGGCTAAATAGTGTTTTTCCAATTTGGAATACAAGGATAGTTCAACTTTTTTCGGGTCTACGAATATGAACTTCAAATCACACGGATGTTTCTTATAATGTAATGAAGATATTATAGCATTCAGTCCTACGGATTTTCCCTGACCGGTTGCACCGGCCATAAGAAGATGTGGCATTTTTGCCAGATCGCAAGCGTAAGGAGTATTATCTATCCGTCTTCCTAATACAATCGGTAATTCAAATTTGTTATCCGTGAATTGAGGAGACTCCAACATGGACTTCATGGAAACAATCTGCGGGTTACTGTTAGGCACCTCAATTCCTATTGTACCTTTACCGGGTATTGGTGCAATGATACGAATACCAAGAGCAGATAAACTTAACGCAATGTCATCTTCCAAAGATTTGATTTTTGAGATACGTATCCCGGGTGCCGGAACAATCTCGTACAGCGTTACAGTAGGTCCGACAGTTGCTTCAATGGAAGAAATTTCTATCTTGTAGTTGAGCAACGTTTCTACAATACGATTCTTGTTAGCTACCAGTTCTCGCTCTGATGTTACTGTATTTTTTCCGTCATAATCAACAAGCAGATCTGTCGTAGGAAATCGGTAATGCGATAATTCTTCATGCGGATCGAAAAGAGTGCCAATCGTGTAATGAGCAGGTTCAGTCTCTTCAGTAGAAACTTCTTCAGAGACATCTCGTTCGTTTTGTTCTGTTTGTTGTTTCACAATGAACGGAATAACTTCATCTTTTTGCGTAGAATTTATGTCGGATTCTATCAATGGCATTTCTCCCGTATCGGAGACAGAGTCCTCTTTGTTAGGATTGAGTTTTATTGGTTTTGTTATAGGAGAGGGAGAGTTTTCCTCTCTGTCGGAAATCGACAACTGTGAACGTCTTAACAATTCTTTTACCTGCTCCTTTTCAGCGTTTGATATACGTTTGTCTTCGTTGTTGTCTTTTTCCGAGTCAGCAATAGTTTCTGAAGAATACGTTGTATCGTCTTCAATGTTTTTCGGATTATTTATTTTCTTTGATGATTGTTTTGAAGGCTCTTTCGTATTCTCTGTATTTTGTGTAATATTTAAGACAATTTGTTTTACCCATAGGTACTTAACGCCGAAAAGTAACATAGGTATAGTTATCGTAAAAGCCAGCAAAACAATTGCACAACCGATATTTCCCGTCAAAGCACATAATCCTTGATTGATGCCAATGCCCACAATACCTGCGAAATTTTCTACCGACTCCACTTTACAAGCAACTACAACAAATCCCATAATACACGAGATCCATAACATGATAACTAAAGTGGCAACTATCCATTTTGAGAATAGTCGGATTTCGATCTTGCACAATCTTAAAGCGAAAAGAATCAATATTATTACGAAGCCGAATGCACCGAAACCGAAAGTATGTGCTGTCAAATAATAGGAAATAAATGCTCCTAAATTACCGCCCCAATTATTAATATCTTGTTTTCCTGAAAGAAGATTGTAGGCAGAAACATTCTTCACCGTGTCGTAATCAGTGATATTGACGTAGAAGAAACTGATTAAAGATATTATACAAAAGATAGCAAACAAGAAGAGAAAAACGCCTGCAACTATGGGAAATTGAGGACTTTTTATCCCGTTTTTTACCATCGTGAAAACGTTTTCATCTTGTTTCAATGTATCTTTTTTACGCTTCTTAGTTTTCTTTGCCAAACTCTTTTGTTTACTTTTTTAGATTCAGATAATTACTTAACGATTGGGACTTCAGAATGACTTTCAGATATTACTTTTATCAACAAAACCATGTTGGATTAAATCACAATAGTATGCGGGTTATTTAGACGCTTGAAATAAGATTTACATGTCGTCATCATCAGAATTGTCTTCTCCTTGAGGAGCAGCTCCCTGTAGTTTCATCATCCATTCCTGGAAATCCTCCTTGGTTATTTCTTCATAACCTGATTCCAATAATAGATCTTTTTGGGACACTTTACCTTTCTGAACTTCAGAAACTGAGAAAGTAACTGAGATTTCAGGTGAGAAGTCGACAGGGAATTCCATAGGGAAAGCATCAAGTCCCGGATAGTAAGTCATGCATACTTTAGGACCTAATTCCTTCGTTACCCAAATCAATTCAATATTGTCCTCTCCTTCCTTAGGATTGGCAGCACTGACTTTGACTTCTTCACATTTAACACCTGCAATTTCTTTTGTCTTACCGGTGTATTCATACTTGATTTGTTCTTTTGCTTTTCCGATTTCCGCCTTGTCTCTGAAATACCATTTGCCGCTCATTCCTTCATAAATACCTTCATCAGGCAACATGGAAAAGTCAATCATATAGGTAACCATACTGTTGTCGGCATTGTTGATAGTTTTCATTAATCCGCCCAAACTTGCGTATGTCATAAAGTCAGTACTCTCTAAATTTTTGAAAACCTTTGCTTCCCAAGATTCAGGTACTCCTTGTTGTACATTTCCTTTCCAAGTCAATTTGTATTTAATTTTTCCTGCCCATTCGCCCTGTTGAGCCATAGCATTTGCACCTATTATCAAGGCAAATGTACATAACACGATTGTTTTTGCAATATTTTTCATTTCTTTGCTTATATTAAAAAAGTTAGTATTCTTATTGAGGTGCAAAGTTACAAATTTTATTCCAAATTATGTTTCATTTGTTGCAAATATTTGTTGGGATATGATTTAGACCGGCTATTTTAAACTAAAAGTGATTACAGGAAAAATGAAAAAGATATGAAAAGAATTTTTCCTCAAAACTAAGATTTGTTGACATTTTGTCGGATAATGTCAAATCCGATAGCAATGTGACAATCTATGATTGTATACTATTTGTTACGTTTCTATGAACCGTTAACGCGACAATATTTTTTATAAAATGTTTCCTTAAATGAATGATTTCTTGGATAGAAAAATGGCATATACTTTAATTTTTTTAGGTTTTAATTTTTTATTTTTAATTTTTTATCTTAATTTTGCAAATCATTTCGGAAATGTGAGAGTTAGTAATGGTTGCTTTCTTCTGTTTTAGGTAGGATAGTTTCTATACTAACGTAAGTATAATTCTTATTCTTAGTGATTTATATAGAGTGAGGATAACTTTTCTGTTGTAATTTCATAGTATGAAAGGTATTGTTTTGGCAGGTGGTTCCGGTACAAGATTGTATCCAGTAACGAAAGGAATCAGCAAGCAGTTGTTGCCTATTTACGATAAGCCGATGATATATTATCCCATCTCGGTTTTGATGTTGGCAGGAATAAAAGAGATTTTGATAATAAGTACCCCTCAAGATTTACCGGCATTCAAGCGTTTGTTAGGGAGTGGAGAGGATTTTGGAGTGTCTTTTTCGTATGCGGAGCAACCAAGGCCTGACGGGTTAGCACAGGCTTTTATTATCGGAGAAGAGTTTATTGGTAATGATTGTGTGTGTTTGGTTCTCGGAGATAATATTTTCTATGGTAGCGGATTTACCCAAATGATTAGGGATGCAGTAATTGATGCAGAGCAAAATAGAAAAGCAACGGTATTCGGTTACTGGGTAAGTGATCCGCAAAGATATGGTGTTGCGGAGTTTGATTTAAATGGTAATGTTCTGACTATTGAAGAGAAACCGGTGAATCCTAAAAGTAATTATGCCGTAACAGGATTGTATTTTTATCCGAATGAGGTTATTGGCATAGCAAAACGAGTTAAGCCGTCAAATAGAGGAGAATTGGAAATAACAAGTGTTAATCAGGAATTTCTGTTGCAAAAACGCCTGAAATTACAACAATTGGGTCGCGGTTTTGCGTGGTTGGATACAGGGACGCATGATTCTCTTTCTGAGGCAGGCAATTTTGTAGAAACAATAGAAAAACGTACCGGATTGAAAATAGCCTGTCTTGAAGAAATTGCCTATAAAAACGGGTGGATAACGGAAAGCAAACTCAAAGAATTGGCTCAACCGATGGCCAAAAATCAATACGGGCAGTATTTGTCAGGGCTTTTTAGGTAAATTTCTCTGTTTTTTAATTCATGTTGCATTAATGGATATACAGCATAATATTTTGATAACCGGTGGTGCGGGATTTATTGGATCGCATGTGGTCAGACTTTTTGTAAATAAGTATCCGGATTATAATATCTATAATTTGGATAAACTGACCTATGCAGGTAATCTTACTAATCTTAAAGACATTGAGGATAAACCTAACTATCATTTCATAAAAGAAGATATTTGCAATTTTGAGGCAGTCTTAAATATTTTCAAGACATACAATATTGACGGAGTAATCCATCTTGCGGCAGAAAGTCACGTAGACAGGAGTATTAAAGATCCGTTTACTTTCGCAAAAACAAATGTGTTGGGTACTCTTTCTTTGCTACAAGTTGCCAAGGAATGTTGGAAAGATTATGAGAATACCCGTTTTTACCATATATCTACTGATGAGGTTTACGGTGCCTTGGAGTTTAACGGCGAACTCTTTACAGAACTTACAAAATATGCTCCACACAGTCCGTATAGTGCAAGTAAAGCGAGCTCGGATCACTTTGTGCGAGCATTCCATGATACATACGGATTAAATACTGTGATATCAAATTGTTCCAATAACTATGGACCTTACCAGTTTCCGGAGAAACTGATACCCCTTTTCATAAACAATATCCGATATGAGAAACCTTTGCCTGTATATGGCAAAGGTGAAAATGTTCGTGATTGGTTATTTGTGGAAGATCATGCAAAAGCCATTGATTTGATTTTTCATAAGGGGCGTAATGGAGAAACCTATAACATAGGTGGCAATAATGAGTGGAGGAATATAGATCTGGTTCGTTTGTTGATTAAAACAACGGACGACCTTTTAGGGAGATCTGAAGGATATAGTGATAAACTGATTACGTATGTGACGGACAGAGCCGGACACGATTTAAGATATGCCATAGATTCTACTAAATTGAGAGATGAGTTGGGATGGCGGCCATCACTTCAGTTCTCAGAGGGATTGAGAAAAACGGTTCAATGGTATCTTCACCATACGGAATGGTTAGATAAGATAAGTATGATTAAAACAAAGGTATGAAAAAGGCTATAAAATAGTGAAGACAGAAAAGAAGAAGATACTATTCTTAATAGAGAGTTTGTCAGGTGGCGGGGCGGAAAAAGTTTTAACTACACTACTGAAGTTTTTAGATAAGGAGAAGTTTTGTGTTGTTCTATGTTCTGTTGCTGATTGTGGTGTCTATGTGCAAGAATGTAAGAAATATGTAGATTATTACGCTCCTATAATTAAGAGAAGTGATACTTTTTTAGGAAAAATAAAGTATAAAATAATCTATGACTGGATTCCTACGTCATGGATATATAAAATGTATATACCCCAAGAGTGTGACATAGAAGTGTCCTTTTGTGAAGGGTTTGCTACGAAAATATTATCGTATAGTACAAATAAAAAATCTAAGAAGATCGCATGGGTACATACAGATTTGGAGAGCAATCATTGGACTAAAAAAGTTTATAGAAACGATAAGCAAGAAGAAACTGCATATAATAATTACGACCAGATTATTTCGGTGTCAGAAAGAGTTAAAGAGTCTTTAGAAAAAATATATAGGTTGCATGTCCCTGTGAAAACATTGTATAATCCGATAGATTTGGATGATATTGTTAACAAATCAAAAGAAATTGTTGATGATGTGGAAATTAAGGAAGGTGTTCTGCGAATGGTAACCGTTGGTAGACTAGAAAGACAGAAAGGATATGTAAGACTATTGAACATTATTAACAGGTTAATAAGAGAGGGGATAAATAACATAAATCTGTGGATTGTAGGAGAAGGCTCGGAAAGAGATTGTTTGGAAGCATTAATAGACAAGAATAATTTACATGATTATATCAAATTATTAGGCTTTAAAAGTAATCCATATAAATATATTGCTATGGGTGATATATTTGTATGTTCATCAATTGCAGAAGGGTATAGCACAGCAGTAACAGAAGCCTTAATTCTGGGTATACCTGTAGTAACTACAGATTGTTCAGGTATGGATGAATTGTTATGTGTGGATAAATGCGGGCTAATCACTGATAATTCGGAACAAGACTTATATGATGGATTAAAAGCTGTTATTTTAGATCCATCAGTATTGCTAAATTATAGGAATAATATTGAAATTCGGAAAAAGGATTTTAATACAGGTAAACTTGTATCGGAAATAGAGAGGTATTTTCTTTAATATGGAGAAGAAACGTATATTATTTTTTACTAATGGTCTTTATGGAGGTGGAGCGGAGACTATACAACAGACAATACTGAATAATTTGGATGCAAATAAGTATGACATTGTGTTGTATTCGGTAAATCGTTGTAAGATAAATGAGCTTTACCCGGGTACTATAAGGTATAGGTATATTTTTGACCAGACTGATAGTACCAACTTCTTGTATAAAACATATATAAAGATTGTAAATAAGTTGAAACTTATAACATTTAATAAATGTTCTAGTAAACTTTTTTACAAATTATTTGTCAGAGGGAATTACGATTCAGAAATCGCATTTATAGAGGGATATGCTACTAAAATTGTTAGTGGCTCTACAAATAAAAAATCTAAGAAGATCGCATGGGTACATATAGATTTGGAGAGCAATCATTGGACTAAAAAAGTTTATAGAAACGATAAGCAAGAAGAAACTGCATATATGCAGTTTGACAGTGTATTATGTGTTTCTAATAATGTTAAAGATGCGATGAAGAGTCTATTTCCCTTGATAGAAAATAAATTGAGAGTATGTTACAACCCTATAGATGAGAATAAGATTAAGAGGTTGTCGAACGAAAAGGTAGATGAGGATACAAGGCAACTTAATAAAGAAATAAAATTAATCTCAATAGGTAGATTGGTATCTCAGAAAGGATATGATAGATTATTTCCTTTAATTAAAGTATTAAAAGATGAGGGTTATAGTGTATCTCTTCGTATTATAGGGCAAGGGAAAGATGAGTACTTATTAGAACGCTATGTACGCGATAATGAGTTACAGGATGTTATATCGTTATTGGGATACAAAAGTAATCCCTATCCATACCTGAAGGAATCTGATTTATTTGTATGTTCCTCACGTTCGGAAGGGTATAGCACAGTTATCACAGAGGCTTTGGTATTAGGAGTTCCTGTGTTATCTACTAAGTGTTCAGGTGTGGGTGAATTACTTGGTAATGGAGAGTTCGGGTATATTGTTGAGAATACAGATGAGGCATTGCTTGAAGGCTTAAGAAATATGATTTCGGATAAAAAACTACTAGAACATTTTAGAGAAAAGTCTGTAGAAAGAGGAGCGTACTTTAAATTGTCAAATTTAATGAAAAATGTTGAGGACTTAATATGAAATATTCGTTGTATAGATTCTTAAGAAAGGTATTGGGCATCGATGATAGAAGTAGACTTCAGAGATCCATAGACAACGGACTTAAAATAGGTAAGGATCATAATATCCAAGAAGAATGCATTATAGATGTAAGTCATGCTTTTTTAATAGAAATTGGAGATAGTGTTACCTTAGCTCCACGAGTTCACATATTAGCACATGATGCTAGCACAAAACGGATACTAGGATATACGCGTATTGCTCCAGTGAGTATAGGTCGCAATGTTTTTAGTGTTGCGGGGGGGGGTAATTTTACCTGGGGTTAAAATCGGAGATAATGTCATTATTGGTGCAGGAAGTATTGTATCCAAAAATATACCTCCAAATAGTGTAGCCGTCGGGAATCCAGCTCGGGTTATATCTTCTTTTACGGACTATGTTGATAAAAGGAGGAACGAAATGGAAAACTATCCTAAATTTGATGAATCTTATCTCATAGGCGAAATTACAGAGGAAAAGAAAAAAGAAATGGTAGAATTGCTAAAACAATATGGAGGTGGATATATAGTATAAATTGTAGAGGGTTCTTGGTAAAATTGAAAAATTGATTTTTGTAATGATATCGATAATCGTTCCAGTATATAATGTGAGGAAGTATTTAGATGATTGTATATCATCTATAGTGAGGCAAGTATATACAGATTGGGAGTGTATTTTGGTAGATGATGGATCTACCGATGGGAGTGGTATCATTTGTGACAATTGGGCAGAAAAAGATAATAGAATTTCTGTTGTTCATCAAAACAATGCAGGTGTTTCTAATGCAAGAAATGCAGGTATATCCGTCGCTAAAGGAGATTATATTGCATTTATAGATTCCGATGATTGGGTCGGAGAGGATTATCTACAACAGATGCATCAGACTCTTGTAACGCAAGAAGGGGATATTGCCGTCATCGGTATGAGGCTTCAATTTAAAAATGGGACGTATAAAGATTATGTTTCTGATGCAGGAAAGTTTCTATTGACAAAGGAATTTACACAAGAATTTGTAGACCTTAATTCCAAATTCCTGTTATACGGACCTGTATGTAAATTGTTTCATAGAAGTGTGATAATGAGAAATGACATACGCTTTGACGAAAGATTGTCTTATGGAGAGGATTTGATGTTTGTCTATTCTTATTTAGACTATGTAAATAGCATAGTGAATATTGCGAGTATACAATATAACTACAGAATAATCGGGGAAAATACATTATCTACGAAGGTAAGGAGCGATATGTTTGATATAAATTATGTACAGTGGAAGATTCTGAAAATGTTTTATGAGAAGAAGAATATGTGGAATCATATATCACAAGACCTATTGTACAGACGATTATGGGGAATTATTTATGATGGAATTTTTTTGTTTAAGAAGATAGATAATATGGGATATGGATACATAGAAAAGATATTAAGTATAGATGAAATAAGTGATTTGAAGGGGACAGAACATCTGTTTACTTGTGCACCGTATATAAAAAAAGCTATTTTGAAAAGAAGTGCATTGTTCTTTTATTTATTATTTCTTATTAAGTAGTTATTTCTTAGAGTATGAAAGTAGTAATGTATCCTCACGGTGGTAGTGGAAATCACGGATGTGAAGCGATAGTTAGATCTACATTGAAGATATTAGAGGCTGACGGAGTTTTGTTTTCTTCTAATATGAATGAAGATTTTCAATATGGTCTTGATTCTGTTTGCAAAATAGAAGCAGAAAAGAAGCACATGTCATATAAGCACTTATCATATTGGAAATCATTAATCCTATATCATTTGAAACGCGACTATGATGCGTTTGATAAAGCGATATTTGATGGGATTATTAGGGAAGCATCTTGTAGTGATTATGCTTTGTCTATTGGAGGAGATAACTATTGTTATGGGGTACCAAAATTCATATATTTGATTAATAGTATGCTTCATAAGAAAGCGGTTAGGACAATCTTATGGGGATGTTCTATTGAACCAAAGAGTATAGATAGTTCTATGTTAGAAGATTTGAAATTATACTATCAAATATATGCGAGGGAGTCCATAACCTATAATACATTAAGGAGATATAATCTAAAAAATGTTTTTTATTATCCAGACCCAGCATTCGTATTAGATCCGACAAAGGTTATATTACCAAATAACTTTGTTAAGTATAATACCATAGGAATAAATATCAGTCCGTTAATTATAGAAAAAGAAAATACTAAAGGAGTTGTTCAAGCAAATTATACAAGACTTATAGATTTTGTAGTGAATCAAACCAATTTACAGGTAGCCTTAATACCTCATGTGGTATGGAAACACAATAATGATTTGAATCCGTTAGGTGAAATTTATGAGAAGTATAAGGATACAGGCAGGGTGTTACTGATTCCAGATTGTACAGCAGGGCAGCTTAAGTATGTGATATCTCAATGTAGATTCTTGATAACAGCAAGAACGCATGCTTCCATTGCGGCATATTCTACAAAAGTTCCTACTATTGTGATAGGATATTCTGTTAAAGCGGAAGGCATTGCTAAGGATATATTTGGTACAACAGAGCATTATGTACTTCCTGTTGATGTACTGACTGCAGATGATATTCTATTAAAAGAATTTATTTATTTAATGCAACATGAAGATTCTATAAGACAATATTACGATAGGGTAATGCCTGAATATATCGGATTATGGAATAAATTCAGAGGATTAGACTAAGAAGATATTGCATGGTATATTTATTCTGTTTTTTCATTGTTGTTGATTTGGTTATCTTTGGAGTAGATCTATGGGTGAGATTTACTGTGTGGTATAGAAGAATTCATATTGGTAAATGGATATCATTTAAAGAGTGGTCGAATGCGGTAGATTATAGAACGGAAAGATGGCTTAAACACTCCTATACTGTGAGAAAAACAGATAACAATAGATTCATTATATTGGATGTAGTTCTGGGTAATCACAAAAGTGAGGTGATTCAATACTGGCAAGATGCGGGTTTGGTACTTGGAGTGAGGGATGACAATCCTATTCTTTCTGCATTTATTGAAAGAAAAATAGATGTTAGAACTGGTGATTGGAAAGAAAAGCCTGTGAGATTGGATATTGCTTTATTGGGATATGCTTTAATGGAGAAAAACATTGATATTCGCAGGATAAAATCTGCTATGGATAGTATCTATAGCTTGATATTGGAGTATAAAGGAGATTCGGAAACATTCCCTTATGTAAAGCATCTTCCAGATGTTAGGTTTGTAGATACGTTGGGTTTGGTTTGTCCTTTTTTAGCTAAGTATAGCGTTTTATTCAATTGTGAGGGAGCATTGAAATTAGCATACAATCAAATTATGGAATATGACGATGCATTGTTAGCAGGATGGGGATTTCCCTCTCACGCATATAATATAAAAGAGAACAAACCTTTGGGAATATATGACTGGGGTAGAGGTATTGGATGGTATATTCTTGCACTGATAGCATTGTTTGATTGTACAAATGATGTTTTATTCAGAAAGAAACTCATTCTTTTGGCAGATAAATTGTTATTATGTCAAAAAAACGATGGAGGATTTTCTTCACAGGTGTTCAGTAAAAATCTGCCGACAGAGGGATCTATTACAGTTATAGCAGGATTATTATTGGGAAAGTGTTATTCATTCACTGGAGATGTAAAATACAAGAAAGCTTTTGATAAGCTTATCAATAGTTTGATGACTATTACACAGAGAAATGGGGCATTAGATATGTGTCAAGGAGATACAAAAACTATAGGTATTTATTCTGTTCATTACGGATATATGCCTTTTGCCCAGGGCTTATTATCTAAGTTGCTAAAGGAAAATGCACAATAGTAGGACAGTAAATTCAACAAAGAATATGTTATCAGGTCTGGGTATTAGCATGATTATGCTATTACTCGGATTTTTTACAAGAAAGATTTTTGTAAACAATATTGGTGTTGAATATCTCGGGTTAAATGGACTATTGAGCAATATACTAGGTGTTATGACTCTTTTAGAGGGAGGATTTGCAACTAGTGTAGTTTATAATCTATATAAACCATTAGCTGAAGATGATCAACCTAAGATATTAGCACTTATTCAGTTATATAGGAAAGTTTATCGATATGTTGCAATAGGTATCATTGCTTTCTCTCTTATCATATATCCATTTTTGGATATTTTCATTAAAGACGTAGAACATCTTTCTTATGTGACTATTGTTTATTTTATCTTTGTTTTTAATTCCGTTATACAATATTTCACTGCGTATAAGTGGTCACTGATTAATGCAAGTCAGCGGGCTTATAAATTAACAGGCATCAACTTATTTTATCAAATAGGATCAAGTATTTTAAAGATATTAATTCTGTATTATACAAAGAACTATATTTTATATCTGATAGTTGATGCTTTGTTCTTAGTTCTTTATAATATTCTTATTGTAAAGAAAGCAAATAAATTATTCCCTTATATTGTTACAAAGGAAAAGTATGTTGTTGAGTCTGGAGTCAAAAACAATATTATCACGAATATGAAGGCATTATTTATTCATAAACTAGGGGGATATTTCATGCATTCTACCGATAATATAGTTATATCTTCATTTGTTGGAGTGTATATAATAGGGTTGTATTCTAACTATACGTTGGTGATAGGTGTTGTAAGGACTTTGATTAGTCAGATTCTCAATAGTTTTACAGAAAGTGTCGGAAATCTGATTGCAACAGAAACAACCGGGAAGATATACGATGTTTTCAAGACGACTTTCTTTCTTAATTTTTTGGTTGTTTCAATTCCGGTAATAGTGTCTGTTAATACCCTGACACCACTTGTAAATTGGTGGTTAGGGGAAGAGTATGGTATGAAAAACATAACTGTATATGTTATGTTATTGTATTTCTACATAGATAAAATGAGAAGTTCTTCACAAACTTTTAAGGTAAAGGCTGGTATTTTTATGCAAGATAGATGGACGCCTTTTTTTCAAGGATGCATCAACCTGTTACTTTCTCTTATATTTGTGCAATTATGGGATATAACCGGTGTTTTATTTGCGAGTGTTATTAGTGTTTGTGCTGTAGGTTTTTGGCAATGGCCTAGGCTTTGCTATAAATACATATTTCATAAGCCGTTAAAAGAATACTTTAAAATGTATATCAGTTATACTTTAGTGGCTGTATTTGCACTACTTATGTCAATCCTTTTGTGTGAATATAATAATTTTAATGATAAGTTGTCGTATGTAGTAGTTAATGCCATTATAACATTAGTTGTTGTTACAGTTGTTTATGTAACAATCTTTTATAAGAATCCTCAGTGTAGAGCTATAGTTTTTTATGTTAGGGGGCTTTTGAAAAGATGAAATCTCGGATATTTATTTCAATGCATTATATGGAACTCGGTGGGGCGGAGATAAGTCTTATCGGGTTATTGCAGGCTGTTGATTATACAAAATATGATGTGGATCTGTTTATTTATTCACATCAAGGAGAGTTGATGAAATTTATTCCGAAAGAAGTCAATCTTCTTGCAGAAAATCCTGCGTACTCTATGATAGAGAAACCTGTAAAAGAAGTGCTTAAGAGAGGATTCTTCCTTATTGCATCAGCCAGAATCATCGCAAAGATAAGGACGAGGATTTATTTGCGAAAAAATAATTATCCCGATAATTCTATAGCAGTGTTTCAGTATGTAGGTAATGCAGTTACTCCAATGTTGCCGTCATTAAAGAAATACGGTAGATATGATTTGGCAATCAGTTTTTTAACTCCGCACAACGTTGTATTGGATAAAGTTTCGGCGAAGAAAAAGATTGCATGGATACATACGGATTATTCATTTGTGGATGTCAATCCTAAAGTAGAATTGCCGATATGGTCTGCCTACGATAATATTGTTTCTATATCACCTGATGTAAGTAAATCATTTCTCGGAGTTTTTCCTTCTTTAAAGGACAAAATTGTAGAATTCGAGAATATTCTCTCTCCTGATTTTGTTCGTACAAGAGCGGAAGAATTTGATGCCATGGAAGAGTTTTCCGGTTATTCAGGGGGGGGGGAGAAAGAGTAGTTGTTAATGTATTAAGTATAGGAAGATTCAGCAGTCAAAAGAATTTTGACAATGTTCCCGATATTTGTCTGTTATTAATAGAAGAAATGAAGCGGTTATTGAGTGTAGGGCGTTTTTCTTATGCCAAGAATTATGACAATGTTCCTGATATATGCAAACGTATATTAGAGAACGGAATTGATATCAGATGGTTTTTGATAGGATTCGGGGCAGAGGAGTCCTTTATCCGCCGACAGATTGAGAAATTCGGTATGCAACAGCATGTTATTATTCTTGGTAAAAAGGAAAATCCGTATCCTTATATCAAAGCATGTGATATATATGTTCAACCGTCCAGATATGAAGGGAAGAGCGTTACAGTCCGTGAGGCACAAATGTTGTGCAAACCTGTTGTTGTAACTGATTATCCGACGGCTTCAAGTCAAATACATAACGGGACTGACGGTATTATTGTACCTTTGGATAATAAACAATGTGCAGAAGGAATTGCGAAATTTATCGTTAATGATACATTACAGAATAGTATCAAAGAGTATTTACGTACTCATGATTACGGCAATGAGAAAGAAATTGAAAAATTATATTCATTGATTCCCGAAGATGAAAGATAGATTATATTGGATTGATGCAGTACGCTCTTTTGCGTGTTTGTGCGTGATATGTACTCATGCTCCGATTCCGAATAGTCAGGGGGGGGGGATGCCATTAATTGCTGTTAGTAATTATCTGTCGGTAGGAGGTGCATCCATACTGTTTTTTATGATATCAGGAGCATTGATTTTAAATAAAGAAAAGAAATTATTCCCTTTTATAAAGACAAGACTTCTCAGAATTTTTCTACCATGTGTCATTTGGTCAATAATATGTTTGATTATAAAACTTGTTCAAGGGGAAATAGATTTCAATCATTTCTGGATTAAAGTAATGTTTATACCATTCGGTCCACAAGTTTCAACGTATTGGTTTATATATGTCATATTTGGGATATATTTGTTGACCCCGATATTATCTTCATGGTTGGCTAAGTGTTCGAAAAGAGATGTTGAGCAGTATTTAATAATTTGGAGTGTCATATTATTCTTACCTTATCTCTGTTTAATTGATAATCGTTTTAAGGTTTTGATTACTTCGTATGCAGGATATTTGTATTATTTTTATGGATTTTCCGGATTTGCGGTGCTTGGATATTATTTAAGAAATTTTGTTTCCATTGAAAGATTTCAGTTAAAGCATATAATTGTTTTTCTTGCAGTGTTTATACTTCCATTCTTATTGTACAGAATACCTGATATTCCACATAGTATAATACAAAATAGAATGTCAATAAATGTTGTGTTGTTGGCATGTTGTTATTTTTTGTTGATTAAGCATATTAAATTGCCTGCAAAACTCAATATTGCAGTATACAATTTTGCACAACATAGTTTCGGAATATATTTGGTTCATATATTAGTTATGAGAGATTTCTTGTGGCCGATACTACAAGGATATAATATTCATTATGCAATACAGATACCATTAATTACAGTCTTAACAGCGGTATTGTCATACATTATTGTTCATATTATATCTAAATTGCCGTATAGTAAATATATTATTGGGCTGTGATCTTTTTAATAAGTGGATAGTTGTCTGATAGTCAATATCAGAGAAATTTCAGTAAAAACTTTCAAAAATTATGAAAAAACTTTAGTTTTTATTAAAAAAATAAATGAAATCTCAAAGAACTTTTTATTTGGATGTAATAAGGACAATTACGTGTAGGATGGTTCGTTGTTAGTTGTCATCAAGACATTTGAGATGTTTTTCTGTAATGTAGAAGACATGCAGGCAACTGCGTGATTATTTGTGTTATGAGTGGAAAATGTAATAGAGAGTAAAATGATACCTAAGATAATACACTATTGTTGGTTCGGGGGTAATCCTTTACCTAAAAGTGCAATCAAATGTATAGAATCGTGGAAGAAATTTTTCCCCGATTACGAAATAAAAGAATGGAATGAGGACAATTTTGATGTCAATATCGTTCCATATACCCGACAGGCGTATGAAATGAAAAAGTATGCATTTGTGTCTGATTATGCACGGTTCTGGATTCTTTATCATTACGGAGGAATTTATTTTGATACGGATGTTGAAGTGATAAAATCTTTTGGTGATATTATTGAAAAAGGTGCTTTTATGGGATGTGAGATGGACGGCAACGAAGATGATTATCCTTTAGTTGCCCCGGGACTTTGTTTGGGAGTAGAAAAAGAAGATACTATCTATAAGAGTATTCTTGATTATTATTCCAAACGTAACTATACAGAAGAAACAATGACGGTTGTCGGCATTAATACGGAAGTTTTGAAAACTTTCGGACTGCAGAAAACAGAAAAAATACAACGGTTAGGGAATATAACAATTTATCCGCAAGATTTTTTCAACCCATTGGATGATGCAACAGGGAGATTGCGGATAACGGAGAATACCCGTAGTATTCATTGGTTTGCAAAAACATGGGTAGATAATTATTCTCCATTAAGAACCAAAGTAACAAGGTTAATACACCGTTATTTTGGAGTTAATAGTATGAAATGGTTAAAAAAGATATTGCATGTTTGATTTTTTGGAAGCAAGGTTATACCAACCTTTATTTTTGTTTGTCATAACCGTTTTGACGTTGATACAGTATTTCAATGTCAGGAATATGTCCTTTCCTCAGTTAGCAGGATATAGAAGAAATGGTATATGGATGATATTTTTCTGCGTCTTGTTAACCTTTTTTATGGGATTCAGACCTGTATCAATATATTTTATGGATACCGTCAATTATGCGAATATTTTTGAAAATATGAAAGAGAGTCCATGGAAGCCGTCTTCTTCTGATGATGAATGGATGTTTTATTCGTTGATGTATCTATTTGCCCATAATGATTTGTCGGTTAATTCTTTTTTCTTTGTTATAGAGATACTCTACATTTTACCGATGCTTTGGGCATGCAGGCGTTTCTCTCAGAATAATTCGGCTTTGTTGATGCTGTGTTGTTTGGGTGCTTTCTCATTTTTCACATACGGAGTCAATGGTATCAGAAACGGAGTAGCATTGAGTATGGTTATGTTGGCTTTGACATATATAAGCGGGAATAAATCAAGTAAAATATTTTGTGCCGTACTATGTTTTATTGCAATTGGGTTTCATAAGTCCTCTGCGTTGCCGATACTTGCAATGATAGGTACATTTATTTACAGAAAACCAAAATTCATGTTTTATTTTTGGGGAGCATCCATTATCATCTCTTTAGCATCAGGCGGTGCGGTATCTTCCTTATTCGAAGGATTAGGATTTGATGACCGATTGGATGATTATATAACAGGTCAGGGCTATAGTGGACAATTTTCAAGTGTAGGCTTTCGCTGGGATTTTCTTTTGTATAGTTTCATGCCTGTATTGTTAGGTTGGTATATAATATTCAAGAGAGGATTCTATAATAGGAATTATCTGTTGCTCTTAGGAACCTATATTTATTCCAATGCATTCTGGGTTATGGTAATACGAAGCGAGTTCTCCAACAGGTTTGCCTATTTGTCATGGTTTTTGTATCCGATAGTATTGCTGTATCCTTTGTTGTCAATGCCCGTTTGGAAGAAAAGGCACGGTTCCAAGACCGGGGCAGTACTTGTTGCTCACCTCGCATTTACATTAGTGATGTTTTTCATATTCTAAGTTTGTGATGTACAGAATAACGGTTATTATGGGTATATACAATTGTGCTTCAACTTTAGTGGAGGCTTTGGATTCTTTATATGCCCAAACGTATAAGAACTTTAAAATAGTTTTATGTGATGACGGATCTACCGATGAAACGTATGAAGTGGCTAAAAACTATGCAAGAAATAAAGATAATATTATTCTGATAAAAAATGATAAGAACCTGAAGTTGGCAGCAACTCTTAATCATTGTCTCAAATATGCAGATACTGAATACGTAGCCCGAATGGATGGAGATGATATATCCTTACCTGAAAGATTTGAAAAAGAGATAGAATTTTTAGATTCTCATCAGGAGTATGCAATAGTTAGTTGCCCTATGATATATTTTGATGA
>JAFUYA010000050.1 GCA_017477025.1 Bacteroidales bacterium
CTTTGATACTTATTCCGGAGCCGAAGATGGGTGTGCCGTTGAAACTACCGACTCTACTACTTTCTATCCTCAAGGAGTATATGTTTCCAATTCAATGGCATCTTATCTTTATGTGCCTTGGTCTTCAAGTACAACGAAAGGTTATCATAAAGTTTTGGCTGTAGGATACAACGTTGCAGGACAAGTTATCGATACCGTAGGAGTTTATCTTGAGGAAAAAGAAACACCTCGTTTCAAAGATTGGAAATATCTGGATTTATCTTCTTTGGGAGAGGTTAAAAGAGTTAAATTCTTACTTGAAAGTGATTATATGAATCAATTCGGTTTGGAAATAGATGCGTACTTCTGTATAGATAATTTCGTTTATGATAAAGGAAGAAGATACGGTAATGACGATTTCGACACAGTTAATTATGCGAAAGCCGGCTTTGATACAATCATTTGTGCAAATACAGAGTTTGATTTTAACGGAAAACAATATACTTCAACGCAAATTATAATTGATACCGTAAAATCTTTAATCAATGCTCCTGACACAATATATACAATCAATCTGACGGTTAAGGATGCAATAGTTACATACGATACGGTAGAGATTACTTCAGATGAGTTGCCTTATTCATTCGGTGATTTATCTTTGGAGGAATCTTGCGATACGGTATTTGTATTCATGGCTGAAGACGGATGTGATTCTACGGTGTATTTGCATTTGACGGTAGAGGCTTCAATAAAAGATATTGATGCAACTGCATCCGTAAATATTTATCCTAACCCTGCAGTAGATAATGTGGGAATAACGTTGAATAATTTACAGGGAGCAGTAAATATTACGGTAAGTAACGTTGAAGGTCGAATAATTAAATCAATTGAGGTCGGAGACGGCAGCAGTTTTGTTAATATTCCTTTGACGGACATGGAGAAAGGTGTATATGTAATTACGGTTAGAAATGAGAAAGTCAGAAGAAGTATTAAGTTGATTAAGCAATAAGCAATATTGTTTATAATAGATAAGGGCGTTATTAATAACGCCCTTTTATTTTGATATACAATGTTTTAAAAAATAGCGTGATTTCTGATGAAATCATTAAGAAAACTTCAGAAATCACAGACTTTTTTCACAAAATCACAGAGATTTTTTTGCAGATAAAAAAGATTATTTTTGTGAGTTTTGAAGTTAATTTTCTTTGTACAAAAATTACTGATTTCTTTTCTTTAGATTATCTTATAATTATAAGATTCGATATTTCGCCCTATCAATATTTTTTCCAGTTTCTGAATTTCAGACGAAATACACCGAAGAACGCTTCTTTGAATATCTTCATACTCATTTTACTTTGTCCTAAAATGCGGTCGGTGAAAACAATCGGAACTTCAGTTATTTTAAAGCCAAGTTTGTAGGCTGTGTATTTCATTTCTATTTGGAAAGCATAACCGATGAATTGTATTTTATTGAAGTCAATTCTTTCAAGAACCTTACGACTGTAACAAACGAAACCGGCAGTGGCATCGCAGATTTTAACTCCGAGTACAAGTCTGACAAATACGCTTGCATAATATGACATGATAACTCTGCCGATCGGCCAGTTTACTACAGATATTTTGCCGTCCAAATAACGCGAACCTACTGCAACATCGGCACCGCCTTTGTTACATGCGTTGTACATATCAATAAGTTTCTTCGGCGGATGAGAAAAATCAGCATCCATCTCGAAAATATATTGATACTCTCTTTGTAATGCCCATCTGAAACCGTGAATGTAAGCAGTGCCTAATCCAAGTTTTCCTTGTCTTTGTTCCAAATGTAATCTTTGCGGAAATTCTTTCATCAAATTTTTAACGATGTCGGCCGTGCCGTCAGGGGAAGCATCGTCTATGATGAGAATATCAAATTCTTTTTTCAGTTTAAGAGTATAGCGTATAATATTTTCTATATTCTCTTTTTCGTTGTACGTAGGAATTATTACAAGACTGTCAGACATATTGTTTTTATTTTTTATTCATGAATTGTTTTAAAGAGCCTGCGGACGGAGATTCCATAGGATTACGTTTTATTGTGCCGTCCGTATTCATTAATATAAAAGTCGGGAAGAAATGCAGTTTGAATTCTTCCACAATTTCCCAATTGTTGTCAAAATATAAGAAAGGGAATTGATAAAGGCTTCCGATTTTGGAATTTCTTACAAAGTTATACATCTTCTCAAATGAATTATCCAAGCAAACAACGGCAATATTACAGTTATCTTTTATGCTGTCATAGTAATAGTTTATAGTTTGCAATTCTTTTAAACACGCCGTGCAATCCAATTGAACAAGACAAATAACCAGAGGTTTATCCAGGAATTCGTTTAATGAAACGGTGTTTCCCTCTATATTTTTAAACTTCAAATCTGATATTTTTTTACCGTGGAAATCTCTTGCGGACAGGTATTCTTTCAAGTTTTCAGCTACTTTCTTATGCTCGGAGAATTTTGTTTGTGTTTCAAATTTATCCAACATAGCAAATATTCTGCTCCTTGAAAACACTCCGTCAAGAAATGCATCTTTCATACCTTGAAGAAATACAACTTCGCGTACTATCTCATTTTTCAATACGCTGTCCCTGCCCAGTGCATCGTTGAATGCAGAGTAATTAACACCGTCAAGCCATTTTTCAATATCTTCAGCAGAAATAAATTTATAGCCTTGTGAGAAGTAATGGCTGAATACGGTATTGAAACAATCCATATAACCGATGTTGTCATATAACACAGGAGAATTTTGGAATAACTCCATTTGCAGTTTCTTTCTGTTTGATAAAGACAACCCGTATTTTAAGGAAGCGAACTCATATTTTATATAAGCCGATATATATTCATTTCGGATATATTTCCGTGTCAGTTGTTTTTCCAACGTATTCAGAGCAGCAAACGTTGAAGAGTCTTTCATGTAGAGCATTCTCAGATTATCTGAAACGAAATTATTCAGACATGTATCCACATCTTCCATTCGGTAATTGACGTTATCATCTTTTTCAATGGAAAATACAACGGGAAGAATCTCTTTTACCGAAAAGGAATACTTATCTTCATCATAGGGCAATATTTTCAATGAATACGTATTACCCGGTACGGCAAGAAAGTGATACTCTTTAACACCCATCTTCAGTATCAGTTCTTTTGTGCAATCAAGTATTATGTTTATGTCAATACTTGTGGTATTTTCATCCGTATTGACGGTTTTCAGATTTCTTTCCATAAGAGATATTCTGTCATCTATGCATGACAATCTCACGGTTTGATTTCTTACGTTATCACCGTTTATATTAATGAAAACATTTTGGCTATATACGGATAAGACGTTGAAAATAAGCAGTATTATAGTTATTATTCTGTTCATTATCTAAGGAATTACTATAAGCAAAATTACTATATTTTGCAAAATTAATTTATTTTGATGAGATAAATCTAAAAAAACGGTACAAAAAAAGTATTTTTGCCCTTTCTCTTCTCCGTATCGTGTGAAAAGTAGTGGTGCAGAGTGATTTTTTATTGTTATGTAAAAAAATAATTTACCTTTGCAGGCGAAATTAGCTGAAAATAAAAATAAAAGCAATCAGAATATGAAAAAATGTACATTAAAGGGCATGTTGTTTTTTGCACTGATTATGATAATGACAAGTGCTTTTGCCCAGCAGTTTAAAAAAACAACTTATCAGAATGATCCGATGAATGTGATACATTACACGTTGGATAACGGGTTACAAGTCTTTCTTTCGGTCAATAAAGATGTACCGAGAATACAAACATATATTGCCGTACGTGTAGGCAGTAAGAATGATCCGAGTGAATCTACGGGATTATCTCATTACTTGGAGCATTTGATGTTTAAGGGAACGACTCATTTCGGTACGCTTAATTGGAATGAAGAGCGGAAATATATCAAAGAAATTGAAGGTTTGTACGAAGTTTATAACAAAACCACCGATCCGCAAAAAAGAAAAGAAATCTATCATAGGATTGACAGCGTTTCTTATATAGCATCTAAGTATGCAATTCCTAACGAGTATGACAAAATGATGAGTTTGATCGGTGCTCAAGGGACAAATGCGTTTACATCAAATGATATGACGGTATATCAGGAGAATATTCCGTCAAATGAATTGGAAAGATGGTTGAAAATAGAAGGAGAACGTTTTGCAGATCCTGTATTTCGTTTGTTCCATACCGAGTTGGAAGCCGTTTATGAGGAGAAGAATATGAATATGGCCAATGATGCCCGCACGGTTTATGAAAAAATGAATGAAGCATTGTTTCCTCATCATCCTTACGGGACACAAACTACAATCGGAACCATTGAGCATTTGAAAAATCCTTCATTGGAGAACATTAAAAAGCATTTCTACAACTATTACGTTCCTAATAATTATTGTATTTCCATGTCCGGCGATTTTGATCCCGATGAAGCAATACGTTTGATTAATAAATATTTCGGTAAAATTCAACCTCGTTATGTTCCTGATTTTACTTTTGTTCATGAATCACCTATTGAGAATGTTAAAGTTGTTGAAGTCAATGGTTTGGAGGCGGAAAATGTCAGCGTTGCTTTCAGAATCGATGCAGGAACGGGAAGTCGTGATGTTCTTTTGGCAGAAATGGTTGATGCTGTCTTGATGAACGGCTCTTGTGGTATAATGGACGAGAACATAAACCAGAAACAGTTGGCTCAATACGTATCTTCAGGTGTCAGTGATTTGAATGATTATGCTTATTTCCAACTTCGCGGTGTTCCTAAGCATGGTCAGAGTTTGGAAGATTTGAAAGATCTGATGTTAAAGCAACTTGACATACTTAAGAGCGGTAATTGGGATGAAGAATTGTTGACTGCCGCTATCAATAACATAAAACTTCGTGAAATGCAGTCTTTGGAGAGCAATGAAAACCGTGCTATGAGTATGGCAATGGCTTATTTGGCTCATAGGAATTGGCAGGACGTTATCAATGAGACTGAAAATATGAGCAAGGTTACTAAGGAAGAAATTATCAACTTTGCTAAACGTATCTTCGGTAACAATAATTACGTTATCGTTTATAAACGTCAGGGTGAAAAACGTGATGTTCAAAAGGTTGATAAACCGGAAATAACTCCTGTCGTAATGAACCGCGACGTTGAGAGTGATTTCTTGAAGGAAGTCAAAGATATGAATGTCAATCCTATTGAACCTGTCTTTGTTGATTTCAATAAAGATATGAAAAAGGGAAAAGCCGGCGGTAATGAAATACTTTATGTTAAGAATGACCAAAACGGACGTTTCCAATTGGTATTCCGCTATGATTACGGTGCACTTTACGACAAACATGCAGGACAAATCGGCTCATTCTTAGGACATTTGGAGAGTCAAAACAGAACTCTTGCACAGATTGAAAGAGAAATGTACGACATTGCATGCCAATATTCCATCAACTTCGGATACAAACATTCAACCGTTTCAATCAGCGGTCTTAGTGAGAATATGGAGAAAGCTATTTCCATAGTTGAAGATATTTTAGCCAATCCTAAATTGTCGGATGAAAGCGTTCAGAATTCTATTAAGAATATTTTGAAATCGCGTAACGACAATAAATCCCGTCAGCAGTCTATTTTCAACAATATGATTAATTATGTATCCTACGGTAAGGAAGATTCTCACAGGTTTTTGTTGAGCAATGCGGAAATTCAGAGTATTACGGCAAATGATGTTATCAATCAAATCAAAACTATGACATCTCAACCGCAGCGTATTTTGTATTACGGAGATAAATCTTTATCTCAGGTGGAGAGTATCATTAAGGACAAACACTCTGTTCATCAGGCAAAGAAACCTTTAAAGATGGGAAAGGATTATGATCGTAAATCAACAAAAGAAAATCATGTTTATTTCGCACATTATGACGCAAAACAATCTCTTTGTCGTCAATTGACAACTTCCGTTCCGTTTGATTTGAAAATGTCTCCACAAATCAGCATTTATAATGAGTACTTCGGAGGATCAATGAATTCAATTGTTTTCCAGGAAATAAGAGAGAAACGTTCATTGGCTTACAGTGCTGCATCTTATTATCAATCTGCAGGAGAAAAAGGCAAACATAATTTGAATATGACCCACATCGGAACACAAAATGATAAACTTATAGATGCATTGGGAGCATTTACCGAACTATTGGATGAAATGCCTGTTTCTCAACAAAACTTTGACATTGCAAAGCAATCACTTGAAGCTTCTTACCGTACATCCCGTACTCGTAAAATGAGTATTATCAATTCTTATTTGTCCTGTGAAGAATTGGGATTGAAAGTTTCTCCTGCCAAAGACAATTATAACGCAATTAAGAAGATGACTTTGAATGATGTTGTTGAATTTAACAAGAAGTATGTTAAAAATCAAAAACGCAGTGTGGTTGTTTTGGGCAACGAAAACGAAGTTGATATGAAAGGATTGGAAAAATACGGAAAAGTTACAAGACTTTCATTGGACGAGATATTCGGATATTAATATTTTTGCATATAACAATTAAAGACGGAGGACAGAAAGTTCTCCGTCTTTTTTATTGTATTTATAAAATGAATGATAACTCTAAACTATTGTAAGATAATTAAATAAGGAAAAATACTTTTTGATAAAATTTTCTCACAGATTTTGTCGGTTTTCTCACAGATTTTGAGAGAAATCATTAAAAAAATTTCAATATTCATACTGAATTTTTTATCATTTTCTGTATTGATAATAGGAATTAGTTCTGTAGTTTTATTTCTGTATAATTACAAAGCTAAAATTTATTTATTTGCTTTTCATTAGTTTAATTACAAAATATTTAGTAATTTTGCCGTTCGTGTTTCAGGTACTTATATGTGCGAATAACATAACAAACAATTATAATAATTAAGTATAGAGAGAAATGAATAAAATAATCAGAAAGGAGCAGTTCTCTGAAAAAGTTTTTTTATTTGAGGTTGAGGCTCCTTTGATAGCAAAAAGCAGAAAAGCAGGCAATTTCGTTATTCTGCGTATAGGAGAAAAAGGGGAGAGAATCCCCTTGACGATTGCCGATGCTGATATTGATAAGGGGACGATTACACTTGTCGTTCAGAAGGTGGGAGTTTCATCGGCTAAGTTATGTTTGCTTAACGAAGGTGATTACATTACCGATGTAGTAGGACCGTTAGGCAATCCGACTCATATTGAGAAATTCGGAACTGTCCTTTGTGCAGGCGGTGGGGTAGGAGTTGCTCCGATGTTGCCTATCATCAAGGCTTTGAAGGCGGCAGGTAACAGAGTATTGTCCGTATTGGCAGGCAGAAGTAAAGACCTTATCATCTTGGAAGATGAAGTCAGAAAATCTTCTGACGAAGTTATCATTATGACTGATGACGGCAGTTACGGAGAAAAGGGAGTTGTAACCGTAGGAATGGAAAAATTCATCAACGAAGAGCATGTTGATAAAGCTTTTGCCATAGGTCCTCCGATCATGATGAAATTCTGTGCGTTGCTTACGAAGAAATACAA
>JAFUYA010000051.1 GCA_017477025.1 Bacteroidales bacterium
ATGAATTCAAAAAAATTTATAGTGATTTTGATAAAAATCTTTGATTTTTATGCGGCAATTGCCCGAATCGGTATTGTTTTTGCGGTGCAGTTATGTAATAATGTAAGGAATATTTTTTCAGACTCAAACAATAAAATGCTTAATTTTGAGTTTATAAAGAGTTTTATGAAACAGGGAATTATAACAGTATTATTTTGGTTTACGCTTTTTACAATCGGATTCGGGCAATTCAATAAAACTTATGCTCAATCCTCACCGGAAAACATTCCCCATTATGATAATAAAGCCGTTATCTTCGGATGGTACATAGGAGGCAATACTATGTACACCAATATCACTGACGGTAAAGCCCTTCCTTATAATGACTCTATTATGGCGTTTAATGCATTGAGCAGGATAGGAGGACAGATAGGGTTATTGGGAGATTTACGTCTGCTTTCTTTTCTTCACGTGCGTTTTTTGCCGAATATTTCTTTTTCAGACAGAAAATTTGAATTTCTTATTAAAGAAGGAGAAACTTTTCATACAACCAAACAGAATTTTGAGGTAATTTATCTTGACCTTCCGATTGAATTGAAAATTGCTGCTAAACGATGGCACAACTTTCGGCCTTATCTTATAGGAGGTTTTAAATATGACTATGATTTAGGGTCTATCAGGAGAAAAAAAATTGCAGATAACGAATTTCTTTTCAAAATCAACGAAACTGAGATGTATTATACGCTCGGTGCGGGTTTTGATTTCTATTTTCCTTTCTTCAAAATGACCGTTGAGTTGAAAAGTGCATTCGGTTTGACGGATGTTCTCAACAAAGAATACCGTACGGTTTATTCCGATTGCATAGACAAGATGAAAAGCCAGATGTTTTATATTAATGTAATCTTTCAATAGTATGAGAAAATCAATACTTCTTACCGTAAGTCCCGAGATCTATGCCGATTCCGTACAATTGGAAAAAATCATATCACGAAAGGCGGGTATAGATCCGAAATATCTGTCTTACGCAATAAATAAAGAGAGTCTGGATGCAAGAAAAATCCCCGTGTATCATTTGGATATTACCGTGAGTAATAACAATGATTTGCCGAGTATTGAACCCGAGCCGTTTTTGAATGTGAGCAATTCCATGAAAGTGGTGGTCGTCGGAGCAGGTCCTTGCGGAATGATGGCGTCGTTGAAACTTATACAGAAAGGATTAAAACCGATAATAGTAGAGAGAGGCTCGGAAGTCGGAAAAAGGAAGAAAGACATTGCTGATATAGTACGTAATGAACCTGTTAATGAGGAGAGTAATTTTTGTTTCGGAGAAGGCGGAGCAGGTACATTTTCCGATGGAAAATTATTTACACGCAGTAATAAAAAAGGTAATGTCGAAGAAGTATTAAAACTATTGGTATATTTCGGGGCAGATAAAAGTATTCTTTATAAGGCTCATCCGCATATCGGTACCGATGTTTTGAGCCGTATAGTAAAAAATATCAGAGAAAAAATTATACAATGCGGAGGTGAATACAGATTTGACACCAAGGTAGTGAATTTTATAATCCGTAACGGTGAAGTTTCGGGCGTTACTACTTCTCAAGGTGAGGATATTATCGCAAGCAGAGTAATTCTTGCTACGGGACATTCCGCCAAAGACATATACAAATTGTTTTATGACAACAATTGGCTTATTGAGGCCAAACCTTTCGCAATGGGTGTCAGAGTGGAGCATCCTCAAGAATTGATTAATGAGATTCAATACGGAAAGAGAGTCGGGGAAAGACCGCAACGATTTGACAAACATCTGCTTCCTCCTGCTGAATATTCATTAACTGCACAGTCAAACGGCAGAGGTGTTTTTTCTTTTTGTATGTGTCCCGGAGGAGTTGTGGTTCCCACTCCGGAAAAAGAAGGAATAATGGTTGTCAATGGTATGTCTAACTCTTCAAGAAGTTCGGAATTTGCCAATAGTGCCGTAGTTGTTACGGTCAATGAGGAAGACGCACGGGAGTACAGGGATTTCGGAGCGTTGTCTTTACTGAAATTTCAACAAAAATGGGAACAATTGATGTATTTCAATAAACGCATCTGTCCTGCAGGGCGATTGGATGATTTCATGCAAGGAAAAGTTTCGTCTTTGTTAGCAAGGAGTTCTTATAAACCAGGACTTGTAAGTGTGAATATGGAAGAAAGATTACCGACCTTTGTTTCAGATTCCTTAAAGAGCGGTTTTGAAGTATTTAATCGTAAAATGAAAGGATTTATCACTAAAGAGGCAAACATAATAGGGCTGGAGAGTCGGACATCTTCTCCTGTCCGTATAGTAAGAGATAAGATTACCATGCAACATCCGCAGTTGAAGAATCTGTATCCATGCGGAGAAGGAGCAGGATATGCAGGCGGTATAACATCTTCGGCAATTGACGGAATTAATGCCGCAAAGAAAATAGCGGAAGAACTCGGTATTTGAATTTTTTTATATTTTTAGACGTTTATTTTAAATAAATGTTGTAATTTTACAACTTTAATTTTTGGTATTTGCCTTGTGGCGGATTTAGTGTTTTTGAATAAAATTATGATCAAATATAAGACGATACTTTTGTTACCGACGGTTGCTTTGTGTTCGGGTATTGCTCAAGCACAGAATGATACTGATGATATATATTCCAACTTTGAGAGAAATTATAATGAGTTGTTGCACTCTTATTACATAAAGCAAAATGAAAAACTGTCAAATCAGAACTACGGAGCGGTAACTTATGCAGGCCATCAGGCTAAAGAAACAAGCGACGAGCAGTATGAGCAACGTTTGAAGCAGATTCCGTCATGTGTTCCTTTAGTTTATAATTCGGTTGTGAGAAACCACATCATTTACTATATAGACCGTATAGGCGACAGGGTAGGAGTGATGCTCGGAATAAGTAAATATTATTTTCCTATCTTTGAAAATATACTTGATGCTTACGGTGTGCCGAGCGATTTGAAATATTTGGTCGTTATTGAGTCGGCTTTCAATCCTAAAGCCGTATCTCGTGCAGGTGCAACGGGACTTTGGCAGTTTATGTATGCAACAGGGCGTACGTATGACTTAAGAGTTAATAGTATTGTTGATGACAGATGCGACCCTATCAAATCTACCGTTGCGGCGGCTAAGTATTTGAAAGATCTTTACTCTATCTATCACGATTGGTCTTTAGTTTTGGCAGCCTACAATTGTGGTCCGGGTAATGTTAATAAAGCCATCAAGCGAAGCGGCAGGACTACGTTTTGGGAAATATATGATTATCTGCCGAAAGAGACAAGAAACTATGTTCCTGCCTTTATTGCTGCAACCTATTTTATGAACTATGCCGACAAACACGGTATTTATCCGCAGGAATTGACAAAACCGTTGGATTTGGTTAATGATACTGTCATCGTATCTAAAGATATTTACTTCGGGCAGATAGAAAAAGTTATGAATATCCCTATGGACCAGCTCCGTGACATGAATCCTCAATATAAGATGGATTATATTCCCGGTAGTCTGGCAGAATATTCACTGCGTTTGCCTTTGAAAGACGTTGAACGCTTTATTGAATTGGAAGATTCAATATCAAATACCGATAAAGACAAATATAATCCGTCCAATCTTATAAATGGAGGAAATGTTGAAAGAGTTATTTCTTCCGATGACTCGACACAGACGGTTTATGTAACCAAGAACATAACGCATAAGGTACAATCACGGGACAGTTGGTCTTCAATTGCCAGACGTTACGGTGTTACGGTAAGCGATTTGAGAAAATGGAACCGCAAAGTTAAAAGTAATAAACTACGCAAAGGAACTCTTTTGACGGTTAAGCAAAAAGTGGCGGTTGAAAAGAAGAAAGTAATCGCTCAAGAAGAGGCGGAAAAGGAAAGTATTGTTGAAGAAAGTATAGTAGCTGCAAATAATAGCGTAAGCAATGTAGAGAAAATACCTGCAACTGCGAAAAAACAGCCGAATAGTACTAAAAAAGATGTGAGCAAGAAGGTTGTTTCTAAAACACATGTTGTTAAAAACGGAGAAACTATTTCAAAAATAGCAGCGAAATACAAAGTTTCGGAGGCACAAATTCTAAAAGCAAACGGCTTAAATCAGCAATCGGCAAAGAAAATACGTCCAGGACAGAAGCTTAAGATAAAATAATTATGAAATTATCGAAAGTTATTCTCACTCTTATAACTGTTCTATTGATTTTAGGAGTGATTTCCTTGGTTTTTCCGAAAGACGGTGTAACTATCGGGGACGTTAAACTGAAATTTCCGACAATTGAAGATATATTTTTTGATTCTGCACCGCAATATGCCGACATTGAGCAGATAATTGAGGAAGAATCTGAAGAACCCAAACAGGAAAAGAAAGTACAGAGAGTGAAAGTAAAGGACGGGATAGTAGTTAATATAGAATTACCGGAAGACAAACCTTATTATTTGGATAACCTTTTTGAATCGTTAAATAATATTGAAAAAAAAGGTGATAATGTCAGAATAATTCATTACGGCGATTCTCAAATTGAAGGAGACAGAATAACTTCTTATCTACGCAAAAGATTACAAAGTACATTCGGCGGTAGCGGACAAGGGGAAATTCCTTTGTATTCACATTCCAATATAAAAAATGCTATTATTTCTTATTCGGATAATTGTAAGTTTTTTTCAATTATTGATACTGCAAAGACATCATTCAGAAATTTCGGTCTGATGCAGAATGCCGTAGTTACAAATTCCGATACTGCCCGCATAGATATAAAATTTATACGTCCGGTTGCTCAAAATATGACTTTATATTGCAGAGCCAACTCTGAAAATACGGTAATAAACGTCTTCAGCGGGACAGATTTATTGAAATCTTATACATTTGAAAAAACGCATACTTTAGTCGGTTTCTCAATTACGCATTCCGCACAAGTTAAATCATTGAGAATAGAAACCGTAGGGGAAACGGAATTGTATTCTTTGGATTTGAGTGAGAAAAATGGAATTTATGTGGATAATGTTCCTTTACGCGGCTCAGCAGGTTGGGGATTTACCAGAAATAATTCTGAATTTCTGGCTTATATGAGTGAAAAATTGAATGTAAAATTGCTTATTCTACAGTTCGGTGTTAATGCTGTTCCGCAGGATGAAGAATTTGTTATGGATAATTATCGGTTCTATGAAACTCAACTAATCAGACAAGTACAGTTTCTGCAAAAAACCAATCCAGATGCAGCAATTATCATAGTCGGAATATCTGATCGCAGTCGTAAGAAAGGTGACGGATATGAAACTAATCCCAATATCCCTAAAATTTTAGCGGCACAGAGGCAAGCAGCAGAGAAGTGCGGAGTCGCATTTTGGAACTTGTTTGATGCAATGGGTGGAGAAAATTCCATGCCGTCATGGGTATTGAGAGAAAGACCGCTTGCAAATTCCGATTTTATTCATTTCAATGCTAAAGGTGCTGAATATGTCGGAGAGATGTTTTATAAAGCACTGGAAAATGCTTATTTTGACTATCAATCAAGGTAGATACTGATTCGTGTGTTTCTTTTACGAGAGAAATTATAATGGATTTGTTATGAAAATTCAGTTGTCATATATATTTTTTGAATTATAGAAATAAAAAAGTGTATGTTTCCGAAAAGAAACATACACTTTTTTATTTGAAAGTCAATGACTATAGTTTCCTTATACAGGATTACTTATTACAGAATGTGAAAAAATACAGGTATTATTCGCTTTTGCGTGCAGCAAGTTCCTTGTCATAGCGATAAAGTCCGTAACCGTCTTTACCTATCATAGTAAGGACATCGATTATTTCCCGTGCATTTTTTTCTTCTTCCACTTGTTCATCTACAAACCAATGTAAGAAACTTTCCGTTGCGTAATCTTTCTCGGCAATTGCCAATGCACACAAATCGTTTATCATAGAAGTAACCGTTTGTTCGTGCTTAAGCGTACTTTTGAATACATCAAGAGCATCTTTCCACTCAGTAGGAACCTCTGCTATCGGTTCAAGCATGACTCTCCCGCCCTTATCAATGATATAATTGAATAATTTCAAAGCATGCTCCTGTTCTTCCGAAAACTGTAAACGCATCCAGTTCGCCATTCCTGAAAATCCTTTATCTTCAAGGCAAGATGCCATAGATAAATATAAGTACGCAGACCAAAATTCAGCATTTACCTGCTTATTCAAAGCTTTTTCTACTTTTTTACTTAACATATCGTTATGATTTTAAATTTATCTGAAACCGTTATTTACAAATTAATCTTTTCCGTTGCAACATCTAATCGATTAAGTATTTCCTCTTTTCCGAGAACTTTCATGATATCCAGCATATTCGGCCCTTTGGTATCTCCGACAACGGCAAGACGTAAGCAATTCATAATTTGTCCCATGTTGAGTTCGTTTTTCTGAATGTAATCCATCAGAAAATCTTCTGCTTTTTGTGCCCAATTTTCATCGTCAATGTCATGAAGTTGTTTTGATATGATACGCATGGTATCACTCGTGCCTTCTTTCCAACGTTTCTTCAAGGCTTTTTCTGCATATTCAACCGGAGCTGTGAAGAAATAATCACTGTTCATCCAAAGGTCCTTTGCAAACGAACATCTTTCCTTAATAAGTTCGACAACTTGCTTAACAGTGCTAAGATCGGTGGTAATACCTTTCTGTTTCAACTCCTTAAAATATTCCTCTGATAAAATGTCGTTATCAAGTTTCTGAAGATATTGATGATTGAACCATTTGGCTTTCTCCATATCAAACTTGGCACCGTGTTTAGATATTCTGTCTATTGAGAATTTATTAACAAGTTCTTCAAGTGAAAATATTTCCTGTTCCGTTCCGTCATTCCATCCTAATAGGGCTAACATATTGACAACCGCCTCGGGTAAATAACCGCTTTCCCTATAACCCGATGAGATTTCCTTAGTTTTAGGGTCTGTCCATTGTAAAGGGAATACAGGAAATCCTAATCTGTCTCCATCTCTTTTTGATAGTTTTCCTTTCCCGTCAGGTTTCAGTAATAACGGTAGGTGGGCAAACTTAGGCATTTCACTTCCCCAACCGAAAGCATTATACAACGATACATGTAACGGGCATGAAGGTAACCATTCTTCACCTCTTATAACATGTGAGATGCACATCAGGTGATCATCTACTATATTTGCCAAATGATATGTAGGCATTCCATCACTTTTGTAAAGAACTTTGTCATCCAATAGTGAAGATTCCACCTTGATATGACCTCTTATCATATCATCAAATTCAATAGTTTCTCCTTCCTCAAATTTAAAGCGGATAACATAGGGAGTTCCATTTTCTAATAAAGATGCCACTTCATCGCTACTCAAAGACAGAGAGTTCCTTAATGACATCCTTGTTTTGCAATCATATTGGAATGTTTTTTTTTCGGCTTCGGCCTCACTGCGTCTTTGATTCAATTCCTCTGCCGTGTCAAAAGCATAGTATGCATGTCCGCTTTTGATTAGTTGCATTGCATAGTCCTTGTACATAGGCTTACGTTCCGATTGTTTGTACGGGCCGTATTTTCCTCCTATGCCGACTCCTTCGTCAAATTTCAGACCGAGCCATTTGAATGCTTCTATAATATACTCTTCCGCTCCCTCAACAAAACGAGTTTGATCAGTGTCTTCAATTCTCAATAAGAAGTCTCCTCCGTTTTGTTTTGCAAACAAATAATTGTATAAAGCAGTTCTTACACCGCCGATATGTAAAGGCCCCGTGGGAGATGGAGCAAATCTAACTCTGACTCTTTTTTCCATGATGTATATTATTCTTCTCTTGTATCTATTTTCTATTTCAACGTGCAAAAATACAAAAAAAGGATTTAATCAGCAAAAACTCTGATGAAAAGTATTTGACAGGATTATATTCGGGAAGGCAAAGAAATTCTGTAAATGTTATGCAGTGATATGTTTTCTGATATTCTGTGTGGAAAGATAATTAAATTAGTATGAGGATTATCTTCCTCCGGTAATAACAGACGTGAATGTAGGGAGGAAACGTTTTAATAAATTATATATGCCAATACAGATAATTACGGTTAAAGGAACAGAGAGCAGATATATAGTCAGAAAGGAGAAATCGTTATGAGGTAATATGTTGACGGCAGATTTAATGATTTTTGATAAAATCAACGGATGACTTGCGAATAAAAAGAATGATGCAGACGACAATTTTTTGTTTATGTTTTTGTTATAAAGCATAGAAGAAATGAAGTTTAATAACGTTATTATACCTGATAAAATAAAGATTTTATGTATATACACATTATTGATTGCTCCATGGACAATTGTTGTCGGAGGTTCATTTATTATTAAGTCAATAATAGCAGATGTAATAGTCAATAATAGTAGCGGTATGTTTGGAAGATATGCTAGATCTTTTATAATATTTCTTCCATTGATGCCGTAAAATGCTCCGAAGGAAAAGAAGAATAATGCAGCCAAAGAAGGAAGATACTTAGTGTGTATTACAGGGAAAAACCAAATTGCAAACAATAACAGCAATGTAATAAGTTTGCCTTTTCTTAGTAGTAAGTAAAGAATAGGAGATAAGATTATCATATACATTAAATCTCTTATGAACCAAAATTGAAATGCGATAGGCATAGTGCCGTTTCCGTAATATAGAAAATCTTTAAATATCTGAAAAATGTTTAATGAAGACGGGTCTTCAATGACCGTAGGTAAGATTTTTATCATCCATACCAAGGCATTCCAAAATATATACGGTACAACTAAAGTTTTAATTCTCTTTGCAA
>JAFUYA010000052.1 GCA_017477025.1 Bacteroidales bacterium
ATTTCCGTATTCAATTTTAAGACAGGCAAGGGATAAGGTTGTCTGGTAAGTTGTAATTGAGCCTGTTCAAGATGATTACTATACAGATGAGCGTCACCGAATGTATGAACAAATTCACCGCATTTAAGTCCTGTAACCTGAGCAACCATAGCAAGCAGAATACTATAAGAAGCAATGTTAAAAGGTACGCCCAAGAAAATGTCAGCAGAGCGTTGATACAATTGTAATGATAATTTGCCGTCGGCAACATAAAACTGGAACATACAATGACAAGGCGGCAAGGCCATTGATTCGATTTGAGCAACATTCCATGAATTAACAATCAATCGTCTTGAGTCAGGGTTATGTTTGATTTGCTCTATGACTTGAGAAATTTGGTCTATAAAGCCACCGTTTGCAGTATCCCAATGACGCCACTGGTGTCCGTACACAGGACCTAAATCTCCGCCCTTATCAGCCCACTCATCCCATATACTGACTTTATGATCATGAAGATATTTTACATTAGTATCTCCTTTCAAGAACCACAACAACTCGTAGATAATACTCCTCGTATGGAGTTTTTTTGTAGTCAGAAGAGGAAAGCCTTTACTCAAATCAAAACGCATTTGATAGCCGAATACACTTTTTGTTCCTGTTCCCGTTCTGTCCTCCTTTTCAGTCCCGTTTTTCAGAACATAATCCAATAAATCCAAATATTGCCGCATTTATCAGTCCTTTTTTATTGTTTTAATCGAAATATGCCGAACAACAAATTATACTCCTTAATTTATATTAAGTCCTTACCTATATCCTTTCGATAATACATTTTATCAAAAGTAATCTTGTCTATATTTTCATAACATTTATTAAGTGCAGAGGTAATGTTATCGCCTAAACAAGTAACAGCCAGAACACGTCCTCCCGAAGTAACAATCTCTTTATTATCATTTTCTTTCGTACCTGCGTGATAAACAATTGCATCGGTCAATTTATCCAAACCGTTTATCACTTTGCCCTTTTCATAACTTTCAGGATAGCCGCCACTGCATAACATAACGGTTGCAGCAGTCATTTTGTTGATACGAATTTTATATTCATCCAAACGCTGTTGTTTAACAAGTGAAAAGGCTTCAACAATATCGCTGTCCAATCTGGCAAAAACGCTCTCACTTTCAGGATCACCCATACGTACATTATATTCTATCACATAAGGTTCGCCATATACATTCATCAATCCGAAAAAGATGAACCCTTGATAATGTATGCCCTCTCTTTGTAAGCCGTTTATTGTTCTGTCTATTACATTCGTCCGAACTTTTTGCATAAATGCTTCATCGCAGAAAGGAACAGGCGAGATACTTCCCATTCCTCCCGTGTTAAGTCCTGTATCCCCTTCTCCTATACGTTTATAATCCTTTGCTTCCGGCAACAATACATAATTCTTTCCGTCAGTCAAAACAAAAACACTGCACTCTATACCGCTCAAATATTCTTCTATGACAACTTTACTTGAAGCTGCACCGAATTTTTCATTATTCAACATATCTTCAAGTTCGGTTTCCGCTTCCTCAAGGCTGTTCAGTATCAATACCCCTTTACCTGCTGCCAAACCGTCAGCTTTCAAAACATACGGTGCTTTCAAAGTTCTTAAAAACTGCTTACCCTCCGCTATAGTTTGTGCCGTGAATGTTTTGTATTTTGCAGTAGGAATATTATTTCTAAACATGAACTCCTTGGAAAAGTCTTTACTGCCTTCCAATTGTGCAGCTCTTCCGTCAGGACCTATAACCGTAACTTCTTTCAATATATTGTCGTTTGAGAAATAATCACTTATTCCGTCAACAAGCGGTTGTTCGGGACCGACCACCAACATTTTTATTTCATTGTTTTTACAAAAATCACCTATTTGTGCAAAACCGTCAAGAGAAACACACTCTCCATATTGTTTCATCCCCGGGTTACCCGGAGAAATAAAGAATCTGTCAATCAAATTGCTTTTTGCTATGACTCTTGCCAACGCAGATTCTCTTCCACCGCTACCTAAAAGAAGTATATTCATAATATATTGTTATATTTATTAATTTCACGGTGCAAAGATATAAATAAATTTTACTATTTTCACAACTAACAGAATAAAAACTTTAAATAAAAGACTATCGCCGTTGTATAATCATATTAATATCAAATACAACACAATAAACAATCTTCCGTTTTATGAATAAACCAAAACAAACAAATACACCTTTGTTGCTGTCATTCATCTATTTTCACAGTCCTGTTGAGTGAAAATTCAAAACGTCCTTGTTTCATTTTAGGTACTTTATCCGATTTTTGCGGAATAATGATGCCGTCTTTTTGATTTCCCATACCGACAGAGCCGAAATAAAATAACTTTCCTTTATTCTTTTTTGTCCGTTTCGTATTTTCATAAAAAAACCACCATCTTCCTTTTGAATCTACATACCACCTGAACCACATTCCCAATTTAGTATCTCCCGTTCCGTAGTTATGAGTAGTTATATTCTGTCTTGTGTCATAAACCGTCTTGACAGCAACGATCGGAGATGAGTAATTATTGACATATGTTGCATTCCAACGCGGATTTCTTACTCCTGAATAAAGCCAACGTCTTACAAACATCGGTTTATCGGGCTTATAATCATCGGGAACACCGCCCGTTGTAACAGGAGAATCCGTATCGCCGTAGAGCCAAAGCCCGTAAAAAAAAGAACCCAAATAATCCTTTAACTCCTGTTCCGTAACCGCACCGCTGATAATATCTTTCCCTATATTCTCAATATTATCTAAATTTTTCTCTTCATAAAACTGCTCCAAACGTTGTGTTATTTCTCTTCTGAAAACATAATAGCCTATATAACCGACAGGAGAAGTGAGTTGAGAATATATCGTTTGAAACAATAATTTTATATATCTGACATAACAATCCGCTTTTTCCTTTCTGAAAAACGGATCTTCCTTAAAATCTTTTCGCAGAATTTTCAGCATAGATATATCCTGTTCGGAAAAACCTTCATATTGTGCAATCCATTCAATTTCTTCACTCTTTACATGCGATGAATCGGCACACTGTGCAAAGGCAACACCTGTAGTTATTCCGACAAAAAATACAATGGAACGAATTATGCTTATACGATTCATGGTGATTTATTTGATATTAATCATCTTATGGGTTTGTAAAGAAAGTTTCCATACAGGATTCTGCTTGATATAGTCTATAATGTCCGACAAAACGGTATGTCTTTGTGAATATTCGGATTGAAGATAACACAACACATTAGGATTCTTGATCATTGCTGCTTTTCTCATACTTTCTGCAAACAAAAAATCTTCATTCTTTGCTATAACTACCTTCAACTCATCGGCTTGATACAATGATTCTGGTAAAGGAAGTTTGTTTTGTTTGGGAGATAACGTTATCCAATCCCAGTGTCCTGTAATTTTGTTTACGCCACTTGTCTCCAAAAATGTCTTAATACCTTCTTCGCATAATTTTTGCGTCAAATCGGTTAAATCATACAACGTAGGTTCTCCGCCTGTAACTACAACATTGGTGGCTTTTACGGCTTTAACTGCATCCAAAATAGTTGCTGCATCCGATAACTTGGCATTGCGTATATCCCATGCAGATTTTTCATCACAAAAATCACATCCGACATTACAACCTGCCAATCTGATAAAAAAAGCTGCAGTACCTGCATTACAACCTTCTCCTTGAACGGAGTAAAACATATCAAATACGGGTAATCTTTCAGTGTTCATATCCCAAATACATAGTGATAATTTTACGCAAAAGTAAAAAAAATATTTCAATTCACTACTTTGTGAGAGGATATTTATATACGACTTTCAAAATATCAAGCATCTTCCGACTATTCTCTGCATATTAGAAAAAAAAATAGCGTGATTTCTTCAGTTTTGTTAATGATTTCTCACATTTTCTTAATGATTTCCGCCAAAAAATCAGACATTTTTAAGTTATTATATAACAATGATTTAAACAGATCTAAAAACTATTTTTTAGAATTGCTGAATGCAAACTTTCTATTATATCCGAGGCAATCAAACTTACTTCTCCTACCCTTTCCTTTGCCAAATCTCCTGCCAAAGCATGAAGATATACTCCTGTTTTTGCCGTTTGCTGCACGGAATAGCCCTGCGATAAAATTCCTAAAAGTATTCCCGTCAAGACATCGCCGCTCCCTGCAGTTGCCATGCCTGCATTCCCTGTTGTATTGAAAAAAACATCGCCGTTTTTTACGCTTATTGCCGTTATTCCGCCCTTCAGAATTATTGTTACACCTGTTCGTAAGGATAATTTCTGCATAAACTCAATCTTATCCCGATAAGAGCCGAATTTTCCGAATAAACGCTCAAATTCTTTCGGATGCGGAGTAAGTATTGTGCTATCATTGAGCAGTGTTTCAAAATGAGGTATTTTTGATAACAGATTTAAGGCATCTGCATCTATAATTAACGGCTTTGTATTTTTATTTAAAAAGTCTATAAATGCATTTTGAGTAATTTCATTTGTATCAAGTCCGGGTCCGATTGCAACGGCAGAGTATTTTTCCGTATCAATAACTGACGAGAATACAAAATCGTTATCATCAATCAAGACCATTGCTTCAGGTACGGAAATTTGCAAAATATTATATAAAATTTTGGGAATATGAACACTCAAAAGACCTATACCGCTTTTTAAAGAGGCCTTGGCTGACAAAACACATGCTCCGCCTTTTCCGTAAGAGCCTGCAATCAACAGTCCGTGTCCGAAATCGCCTTTATGCGAAAATTCATTTCTCGGCAAAAATAATCCGACATTCTTAATGTTCTCCGCCGTTATACGATACACACCTGAACCCGTAAGATGATTTTCTGCAAGAAAACTGTCAAAATCTTTCATATTATGAATAAATCTTTTTGCAAAAATACACAATAATTTATAGAAATTTGTAAAAAAATACATAACTTTGCAAACTTGAAAACGAAGAAATTAAATAAAACAAATAACTAAATAAAATTTAAAACTATGTTTAAAAGTCATCCAAAAGGGCTTATTGCGGCTGCCTTAAGTAATATGGGAGAGCGTTTCGGCTACTATATTATGAATGCCGTATTATTACTGTTCCTTTGCTCCAAATTCGGACTTTCGGACGGTACTTCGGGATTAATTTATTCTATTTTCTATGCTGCAATCTATGTGTTGTCACTTGTCGGCGGTATTATTGCAGACCGTACTCAAAATTACAAAGGTACGATTCAGAAGGGCTTAATAATCATGGCTTTGGGCTATGTTTTATTGGCGATTCCTATTACCTCAACTTCAAGTAACATATCATGGTTATTGCCTTTCACATGTTTGGCTCTTGCTTTGATTGCTTTCGGTAACGGATTGTTCAAAGGAAACTTGCAGGCTATCGTCGGACAGATGTATGACGATTATGAAGCACAGGAAGCCAAGAAAGGCGAAGATGCTTTAAGAGTTGCAAAAGAGAAAAGAGATTCGGGCTTCCAAATTTTCTATGTTTTCATCAATATAGGCGGTTTAATAGCACCGTTTGTTGCTCCTTCAATCCGCCAGTGGTGGTTAAAAGCCCATGATTTTATCTATAACGCCAATCTTCCTGAACTTTGCCACAAAGCAATTGCAGGCAATTTG
>JAFUYA010000053.1 GCA_017477025.1 Bacteroidales bacterium
AGAGAATAAACAACAGGCTCTTTTACAAGCAAAAGCGGCACTCGCCAAAGGTAATTATACTATTGAAGGCTCTTTATCAATGCCGGGCAATCCTTATTTGGTCGCAGGATTAAATGCTGAACTAAAAGATCTCGGTTATTTTTCAGGGAAATATCACATAACGGAAGCTCACCACATAATTGATAAAACTTCAGGCTACGCAACGAGTTTGGAGGTGAAATCGTGTTAAGGTTTGGAACTGTAACATCAATAAATCCTCTGACCGCAAGAGCAAGAGTCCAATTTGCCGAAGATGGAATGAATTCGTATTGGCTCGCAGTCCTGCAAAACAAAACATTCAAAGACAAATTTTATTCTATGCCGGCTGTTGGGGAACAGGTTGCGTGTCTTATGGATCAGAATTCAGAAGATGGAGTAATACTCGGTGCAATTTATACAACAGAGGATACTCCGATTATTGAAACCGAAAAGCAAGTTTCCGCAAACTTTGAAGACGGCACTTTTGTAAATGTCGATAAAGAAACTCAAACCCTCACACTTTCATTCCCCAATATACATATAATCGGAAATATTACACACGAGGGAACTCTTTCAAACACAGACGGAATAACATCTCAAGCTGACATTACAGATAAAACATCATCTATGCAAGCAATGAGAGATATTTATAACGATCACAAACACACAGGAAATCAGGGAAGTCCAACATCTGCACCTGATAAAGGAATGTAAAGAAAGGAATAAATTATGTTATAACTTATTACAAATATCTTGATATGAGCCTAATACTCTTAAAATGTAAATTGTATTATCTATTTTTTTATAAAAGATAATATAACGCTTATTAATAACGATTTTTCTAACTTCTCTATCGTGATATCCGACAATTGTTGAACCAATCTTCGGGTGTTTACAAGCAGATTTAAATGCTGAATAAAAATCACTAATTAAGTTATTTGCTGCATTTACATTATCTTGGGCAATATAATCTGCTATCTCTTGCATATCTTTAAGAGCAATATCTCTAATTTTAAAGTTTATTTTACTCATATCGTTTAAGAAGTTTCTCCATAGCTTCAACTCCATCATGTGAAACAGGATCATTTAAACCTGCATCAATATCTTTATAAAGACTGTTTAACCTGTCATGTGAAACTGATTCGGTTGATATAAGAAGACGTATTGCTTCTCTTATAACTTCACTTACTGAATTATATAAACCTGTTGCAACTTTATCTTGTACAAATTTTTCTAAAGCCGGAGTTAAAGAAACATTCATAATTTACCTCTTAATTATCTAATTAGTAACAAACTTTAACAATATTATAACAAAGATTGTTATAAATTTCAATGAAAGATTACAAAATATGACAAATTTAAATGAAATAACCTATGTTGATTGGCAATGCAAACTCAACGGAATCGGCGGTGTCGCAGAGGGTGTTGAGGATATTAACCAATGCATCGCAATAATTTTACAAACTCAAAAAGGCTCTGATCCGCATAGACCTACTTTTGGATCAGACATTATAAAGTATGTTGATTATCCGATAAATATTGCAAAAGCAAACATAATCAGAGAAACCATTGATGCGATAAATCTTTGGGAAACGAGAGTAAAAGTAAATAAAACAGAAGTTGAAATTGACGGATCAACCATTCTTATAAAAGTCGAATGGACATTGGCTAACGGTAAAACTTCAGGAACTGTGGAGGTGACATTATGACGAAATTGCCGGAGCCAAATTTTATTGATAGAGATCCCGATATTATTACAAAAGAATGGATTGAAAAATTTGAAGAGAAATCAGGAAAAGTATTACAACCGGCACAAATTGAAAGGTTGATGATTGATGTCGGAGCATACAGAGAAACTGTTTTAAGAATGGAAATTCAAGAAACTGCCAAGAAAAATCTATTAAGTTATGCTCCTCTTGATATTCTTAAACACATTGGCGAGCCTTTAGGTGTTGAACAATTGCTTGCAAGCTGTTCTGTAACCACACTTAAATTCAGTATTGAAAATGCTCTTGATTTTGATTTTACAATTTCAAAAGGAACAGAAGTCGAAACAAAAGACGGACTTTTTGTATTTCAAACGGATCAAGATGTTGTTATTTATTCAGGATCAAAAGATGCAACGGTAAAAGCAACTTGTGAAACCGCAGGTGCGGCATCGAATAATTATATTCTCGGTGCAATAAATAATTTAATTACACCATTGAGTTATATTTCAAAAGTTGAAAACATAACAATTTCATCGGGTGGTGCTGATGATGAAGAGGCTGACAATTTAAGAGATAGAATCAGGCAAGCTCCCGAAAAATTCTCAAACGCAGGGAGTCGTGGTGCATATCGCTATCATACATTATCTGCTCATCAATCAATAATTGATGTCGCAATAACCTCACCGTCTCCGGGCGTTGTTAATATTTATCCTTTAACTGATGACGGAAACCCAACACAAGAGATTTTGGACATTGTATTAAATTATTTATCTGATGATAAAATCAGACCTTTAACAGATTATGTCCAAGTGCTATCCCCTGTGAAACACGATTTTAATATTCGAGCAACAATTTATTTATACAAAGATGCTGATGAAACAAGCGTTTTAACAACTATAAATGCAAAGTTAGCAGAATATAAAAATCAACTATCCGCAAAACTCGGAAAAAGTGTTATTAAAACACAGATTATTTCTATTTTAAACAGCGTTTACGGTGTATTTAAAGTCGTAATTGATGTGCCTGATGATATAGAACTTCAGGAAAATGAATGGGCGAATTTAACTAATTTTGAAATAACTGTTGGAGGTTATGCTAATGAGTAAGTCTCTTGCACCTATTAATGACATTAATTTAAAAATATTTGATGAGATTTGCGAGGAACGATTCAAAAATATTGATTTGGAATGTATTTTAATCTCGATAATCGACAATGTTCCTGCTGATGCTCTGCCGCATTTAGCAGAACAATATCACATCACAGGAAATGAAGGTTGGATTCAGGCATTAAGTGATACTGAAAAAAGAAACCTTATCAAATCCTCAATTAAAATGCACCGCTATAAAGGTACAAAGTTCGCTATTGAAGAGATTTTCAAAACCTTAAATATTGTCGGAAATGTTGAGGAGTGGTTTAACTACGGCGGACAACCATATTATTTCAAAGTTATTTTACAGATTTTCAACAGATCAATTAATGAAGAAACCGAAAACAAATTAATTGCTCTGATAAATGAATACAAAAATGAGAGGTCTTGGCTTGAGGAAATTCAATTTCATCTCTCATCTAAAACTAAAATGCACACTTATTCTGCATTGGTCGAAGAAGAAACGATAACAGTTAATTCAAAGAGGACTATAAATGGCTGATGAATTTTACTCTTTAGTCACCGACATCGGTGCAATAAAACAATTAGAAAGTGTTAGAGACGGAGTCCCGTTTGATGTTTATGAAATCGCTCTCGGCGATAGCAACGGAAATTATTACACCCCTCAAACAGATCAAACCGCTCTGCGTAATGAAGTATGGCGAGGTTTAATCGAAAAATGCGAGTGGGTAGATAATAAATTTTATTGTGTAACGACAGTCCCTGCGAGTGTTGGCGGTTTTACGGTCAGGGAAGCAGGTGTTTTTGATTCAGATAACAATTTAATCGTAATAACAAAATTCCCTGAAACAACAAAACAAGCTCCCGAAAGCGGAACTGTAAAACAATTAACCATAAGAATTGAATTAGAGTTATCAAATAAAGAACTTGCAGAGCTTGTAATTAATCCGAATATTCAATTAGTTACAAAAGACGAACTGACTGAAACTCTGACAGATATTGATAATACATATCAAAAATTGGAAGAAAAAGGACAGCCTTTAGGCTATGCACCGCTTGATGAAAACAATAAAATTCCTCTTCCTTTTATTCCAAAACTTGATACAAAGAGCATTTTAACACCTTTCTGTTTGAACTCATGCCGGCTTGATGCAAAGGGAAATCCTGATTTATTATCCTGTGAAACTGTAAAAGTTGAAAAATATACAGCAAGCAGTCTTGGTGTTTTTTATACTGCTCTTGGTTACACTTTTGAAAAAGACGGAATTGTTTATGCTGATACTGAACTTACAATTCCAAAAGGCACAATAGTTGCTGTTAATACATCAACAAAATATATTGCATTCGGAAATATTGAAACCCTGACGGAAGATGAAACAAATCCTCAACATTATTCTGCCACCAACATTGGTGATTTTTATATTCAAAGCACACTCGCAGTAGGTGTTCAATGTTTCTCTGATCCCGAATTTACAAATTCAATCGGTGTTGTAACATACCTGAATCTTACAAAAATATGCATAAGCCAAGATGAAACTTATACATACAACGGGCATATTACAACACATATTTATATAACTGCTCATGCACCATTTACTTATACAACAGCACAAAGTAAATCCCACGAGGTTGAAGAAGATTTGATTTTGGATGTGGTCGACTTGTGTCCTGAATCAGGTCAAACTAAAAACTTTAATTTGTTTGTGGTGAATGAGGATGACGGATATTCACTTGTCGCATTATCAAACACAATATTTACACAAATGCTTGAGCCTGATAATCAGCAGATCAATGACATTTGGTTTAAGGTGCTTGAGCCGTTGGCAAGCTATATCTATCTGTTAAATATATGGCAAGAAACAAATCTTGTCCCCGTAGGTGTCTTCTCTCTTGAGGGAGGCGAAAACTAAAAATTAAAAGGAGCGAAAAATGGAAACTAAATTTTATTACAGTTACAACGCAGAGGGGAATGCGTTTGTCGGTAAATATCCGGCATTGAAAAACCCTCGCAGACAAACGGAGTATTTATTACCTGCTATGGCTACATTTAAAGAACCGCCGATCACAAAAGAAAATGAGGTCGCAATTTGGAGCGGAAACGATTGGGAAATTGAATCAGACTTCAGAGGTCAAACTCAAATCAATATTGAGACTCGTGAAGTTTCAAAGATTGATTATATCGGATCTGTTAAATCAGGATTCCAAAAAGTAACGGAAGAAATTGCAAACGACATTCTTCAATTCCCTGAAAAATATAAACAAATTGAAAATGAACTTGTTGATATATCAGATACTGAAGAATACAAACAATACCTCCACGAAAAAGAAATTGCTAAAAGAAAAGCTGAAATTGAATCAGAACTTTTGGAGCTTGATTCAAAGAGGATTCGTGCTATCTGTGAGCCATCTGTAAAAGATGAAACAACAGGTGAAACGTGGATTGATTATTACAACGACCAAGTCGCAGTTTTAAGAGAAGAACTTAAGAATTTATAAGGAATGAACATTGAAAAAAATCGGTACATTGAAAACCCCAACCATAAACCAAAATGGCTACCATAAAAATATCCTGACAAAAGAAAGGATTGGAACATTATTCATTTATCCGACAGATTACACCCCTGATGATTGCTTATCCTGTGACGGATATTCTCTTCTGATTATTGATTATGAGGACTTATTTAAAGTCATCGGAAAACAATTTAATCAAGAGAATGATCCTGAAGATACATTCAGAGTCCCTGATTACAATATAACAGGCAGATTCTTACAACCCAATAGTAATGTTGGTGTTCAGATTGATGCAGGCTTACCAAATATTTCTGCGACTTTCGGATCATTAAGTGCTCCACAGGGAAGTCCTTCTTTTAGTGGTGCGGTTTATAATTCAAAAACTCTTGGAACGGGTATTTCACATAACAATGCCGCACACCACAGAGCGGTTTTATATGCTTTAGAAGCTTCTCTTTCAAGTAGGATATATGGCAATTCTGATACCGTTCAACCAAATTCTCAAACAGTCCATATCTGCATTAAATACAAATAGGAAATTGAATGAAAATATCAAACCTAATTACAAATGAAGTTAATCAAAATGATTATCATTTCAATAAACTAACAAGAAACAAAATCGGATTTTTATATATTGCACCAGTCAATATTGTTCCTGATGACTGTCTTGCTTGTGATGGTTATGTCTTGAAAATTATTGATTATAAAAAACTTCATTCTGTAATTGGTACATATTTCAACACAGGCGGCGAAGCTGAAGATGAATTCAGAATTCCTGATTACAATATAACACACCGCTTTTTACAACCGAGTAAAGAAGTAGGAGTAAAAATTGAGGCAGGACTACCTAATATAACGGGTGATTTTACTTGTCGGTCTGTTAACGCATCAGGCTGTTTTACTTCCGTTTATAGCTCCGCAGGACAAGCATACTGGAATAACGTTAATAATGATCCTTATCACGTCAAAAAATTTAATGCGAGTTTATCAAACGTGATTTATGGCAATTCAAATACAGTTCAACCCCCCTCACAAAATGTTCATATCTGTATCAAATATAAATAGGTATTTATGGAAATATTAAATCTTTTATCAAATCAATTAAATCAAAACGGGTATTCTAAAAATATGCAAACAAAAGGAAAAATTGGTGCATTGTTTGCATTCCCGATTAATCATACTCCTGATGATTGTTTATCCTGTGACGGATATTCTCTTTTAATTGTTGATTACAAAGATTTATATAAACTTCTCGGAAAAACTTTTAATAAAAGTGGTGATGCCGAGGGAACATTCAGGATTCCTGACTACAATGTTACAAAAAGATTCCTTCAACCGGGATCAAATGTTGCAACACTTGTGGAAGCAGGATTACCTAATATCACAGGTCAATATCACAATGTCGGGATTGAGCCGGGAGGTGTTGGTGTGAGTGGCTCAATAGTAAATCACAATTGGGGAGGAAGTTTCTTCTATCACGCAAGTGGAAGAGGATCAAATCTTGGAGGATTTGATATTAATGCCTCACGAAGTTCTGCAATATACGGAAAATCATCTACTGTTCAACCACCATCACAAATAATACATCTCTGCATCAAATATAAATAGGCAAATATATGGAAATCAAAAATTTAAATACAAATCAATTAAATCAAAATGGATATTCAAAAAATATGCAAACTAAAGGAAAAATCGGTGCTATTTACACATTCCCTACCAAATATACACCTGATGATTGTTTGTCGTGCGAGGGATATTCATTAGCCATAGTCGATTATAAAGATTTATACAAAGTTATCGGAACTAAATTTAATCAAACAGGCGATTTGACAGGAACATTTAGGATTCCTGATTACAACATTACAAAAAGATTTCTTCAACCGGGATCAAGTGTTGGAGATCTGATATCCGCAGGTCTTCCAAATATAAGTGGAAGTTGGGCGGCAGGATCAGGAAGCTCTGCATCAGGTGCGGCATATATTTCAGGCACAAGAGGTGGAGAAGCCGGCGGTGGAGGTGGAACTGATAACAATGTTGTCTTTAATGCCTCTCGCTCTTCATCTATTTATGGAAATTCAACAACCGTTCAGCCACCATCTCAAATAGTCCATCTTTGCATCAAATATAAGTAGGTAAATTATGGAAATTAAAAATCTCAAAACCAATCCTCTTAACCAAAACAATTACAACATCAATAAACAAACACCTGATCAGGTTGGCTCTCTTGTAGTTTATCCTGTAAATTATACGCACGAGAATACTTTATCTTGCGATGGATATGTACTTTTAATAGAAGATTATCCTCTGCTTTATTCGGTAATTGGAAAGCAATTTAACACAGGATCAGAACAAGCAACCGAATTTAGGATACCCGATTACAATGTTTCAGGTCGTTTTCTTCAGCCAAGTTCTTCCCCTGTGACCAAAAAAGAAGCAGGTTTACCAAATATCACAGGATCAGTTGGGGTATGCGGAACTGGCTATACTTGCACAGGAGCTTTTTATTACTTGAAAAAAGGAAGTGCATTATCAAATTCGGGCGAAGCTGATAATGTTCATGGATTTGATGCCTCTCGATCATCTGCAATTTATGGAAAATCAACAACTGTTCAACCGCCATCACAGGGCGTTCATGTATGTATTCGTTATAAATAAAGGAGTTTTATATGACATCACTAACAAAAATCTGTCTGCATTGGACAGCAGGGAATCTTAATCCCTGCGATACCGATTTAAATTCATACCATTTTTGTGTAGATGGTAATGGCAAAATTTATGCCGGAACTTATTCCCCCGAAGATAATATAAACTGTTATGACGGAAGATATGCAAAACATTGTGGAGGGGGAAACACAGGATGCATAGGTATATCTTTGTGCGGAATGAGAAAATTTAATTCAAAAAATAAAACTACGGACAGACCTATAACACAAAAACAAACAGAAGCATTTTGTTGTTTAGCGGCATATTTATCAATTAAATACGGAATTTTAATTTCAGAAAAAACCGTATTTACTCATTACGAATTTGACAGTAAAAAAACAAAACCTGAAGGAAAGGTAGACATAATTTATCTGCCATTTTTACCTAATCTACAAGTTAATAGGATTGGCGGTTATCTGCGAAACAAAGCCGAATGGTACAGAAAAAAGATTAAAGAAGGAAAGTATAAGTTTGAAAAGAAAGGAAGTTATTATGAATTTATTTGCGTTTGTTAAATCTTGGAAAGATTTTAGTTTTATATGGACTATAATTCAACCATTTATCTTGAAATTGCTTAAAAAGAACGTTCCGACTTCAATCACAAAGTTGTATGAAAATCTTGCAAAATACACTCAGCCGGCACTCGACAGTTTGTATAAATTAAAAGACAAGATTAAAGAAACCCCGTCAGAACTTGATGATTATTGTTTCGATCAGGGAGTATCCGCAATTGAAACATTTGCGAATTACTTATTAGGTGAAGTTCAAAATTTAAGAGCTTAAGGAGGATTTAATGACTTGGCGAGATTTATTAAATGTTCAGAATGTTGAAAAAGGATTTTTTCGCTCCTCTAATTCCTACGGGATACCCGACATAAAAAAGGATGAGTTCGAGATAAAAGAACTCATCCCTTATCGGGTGGATTCAAGAAGAAACGGAACGGCACACTTTTTTCTTGATGATTACAGATTCGAGCGTTGTTGGAAATGGGCGGATTCTCAAATTGAAGAATTAAGGAAATATGACGGTGTTCTGTCTCCTGATTTTTCTATGTACACGACATACCCGAAAGCATTTCAAATATGGCAGACATATAGGAACAGATGGTGTGCGGCATATTGGCAAGCACATGGAATTAAAGTTATTCCAACCATAAGTTGGTCAACTGAAGAAAGCTACGACTTTGCATTTTTAGGAATTGAAAAAGGCTCTGTCGTTGCGGTCGGAACTGTTGGTGTACTTAATGATGAGTATGCTAAAAAACTCTTCTTGGATGGATTTAAGGAAATGATTAAAAGACTTGATCCGAAAGAGATTTTGATTTATGGAAACAGACTGACTGAACTTGATGAATATAAAAATATTCGTTGGTTCGAGCCGTACATGAATAAATTTAACGATATAAAAAAGAAAGGACACTAACTATGGGCGGAAGAGGTTCCGGCGGTGGTAAAGGTGGTGGCGGTACCGCTAAAAAAATACCAACTGGCGAGGGAATGAATAAAAATGAACTCATAAATCTTTATAATAGCATTTCAGGTAATGCTAATTATACCGTTGAGCAACGAGTAAAAATAATGCACGATATTCAAGAAAGAATAAACGAATTGGATGCCAAGAAAGCGGCAGACCTGAAACAAAAACGGCTTGATGCACTTGCCAAAGCTCGTGCAAAACGTGCTGAAAACAAGAAAAATGGCATAAAAACTGAAAAAAAAGAAAAAGATCCGAGCAAGAAAAAAGCAAAAATGTCAATAAATAGCACTGTTTCAGATCTTAAATATGAATTAAGAAGAAATGTCGATACTGACGGATATATTTCAGACCGAGATTTTCAAGTTGAGGATCGTGGAAAAGAAATCTATGTTTCCGTTCGATATTTAGGTAAATGGAAAAATCCTTCACACGCACGTTATGAGGAAGATTATGATTGGCAAGTTATGAATACAAAAAGTGTAAAACAAGTTAATAAAGTAGTGAAAAAACTCTCAAAACAATCAGGTCGTGATATCAGGTGGACACCAACCGAGAAAAATTATGTTGATTTATATATTCCAAAAATGAAAGGAGACTAATAAATGGGCGGTCGTGGATCAGGCGGTGGCAGATCAGGAGGCGGTGGAGCAAGTAAATCTGCTCCAATTTCAAAAGAAACCGAAAATAAAATAAATAATTTATTAAATCAATCATATAAATATGAAGATGATGCCTTTGAATTCAATAATAGAGCCAAAGGCAATATGGCTATGGCAATTGATTATCGTAAAAAAGGAAAGCCAAAAACAGCTCAAAAATACGAGGAATATGCAAAAGAAGAATTAAAAAAATCAAGGCAAGCAGAGAAAAAAGCAAAAGAATTAAAAAAAGAAGCTAACAAACTTGCTCCGCAGGAAGTTGTAAATATTCCTCGCTCATATAGTTATAAAGGCGAAGAGGGATCAAGAAGTGTTTATAAAAGCCTTCAAACCGCAAAAGAACATTGGAAACAAAGAAAAGCTGATACCGTAAGCACAGCTTATGCTGATTCTCCCACAATAGTAAAATCACCAAACGGCGGTTATAGTGTTGTCCCTCACAAAATTGCACGAATAAATCAATTAAAAGAAATCAGTCCTTATAGAATCTCTGACGGGGACTAAATAATTGTGTCCAAATGATACAAAACACCGCCCAATGACTTTAATTAAAGTCAACTACGAGTGATGAATGTGACTGTACTAATTTAAAGGAGGTCACTATGACAACAATCACAGCAGAACAAGCTCTTAAGAGCAAACAGAATTTTACAGAGTATTTAGCAGACAATACTCCGGCATTGGTAACTTCAACCATAGCAGATTACCAAGCAAAAAGCGGAAAGGTCGTTGTAACAATAACGGATTTAACTCAAAACTTTGAAACATTCGTTAATGCCGTAAATAATCCAACCGTTTTAGAATTACCTCAAAAGCCATATTTCGCTTGGATAATTACAAATCCAAAAGACCGAATTATGAATGTTTTAAGACTGATCAATGAAGGTTCAACAGGCGATTTAGGAATTTTTGTTTTTAGAGCATTTTTGAACAACGATAAAATGGACTTTGAATGCCTTTTGAAACCTGAATTAAAAGAAAAACAAAAGAAAGCAAAAACCATTACTAAAACGGGCGAAATTCAATATGACTATTGGAAAATTTATTCTGAAGTCTGCGATGAAATGGGTGAGGGTGATTTTCAAATAGAGCCTGCCTCACAACATTATCAAAATCTTCCGATCGGCAAAAAGGGTGTTTATATTAAACAAACAATGAGTGTAAAAGATAATTATGTCGCATCCGAAATATTTATCGGAAACAATAAGCAATTATTCGCAGACCTAAAGAAAAACGAAAAGGAAATAGAAAAAGAACTTGGTACTTTAAGTTGGGATTGTAAGGATTCAAACAAAAGTTGCTTTATAAGAAGAATGATATTTGTTGATTTTACAAACCCTGAACGCTATCAGGAATACGCAAAACAACAAATTGAAATGGCAATTAAAGTGAAAGAGACATTTCTAAAATATTTATAAATCGCAGGGGTTATCCCCTGCTTTTTATATTAGACAGTTGGGTAATTTACAAGAATAATTTATATAATATAGGATAATAAAAATGATTAAAAAAATTATAGTTAAGAATAGACGAAATAACGAAGAACGCTTGGAACTTACTATGGAAGAGTTCAAAGCAAAATTTCAAAACGAATTAAGAACAGCTATCAATAGTTATAAGGCACATGAAGAAAGCAAAAACTATCTGCCTCCATTCGTAAAACCAACTCCTGATTATGAACGGGATTTTTATTCTGATTTACGATGGAACTTCAATAATTACGCACCAACACAATATTATATCGCTCAATAATATTGTGTCCGAATGATACAAAATTGCTCACAATGACTTTAATTAAAGTGTATTGTGAGTGATTAATGTCAATGCAGATTAAAAACCGAAAGGAGCAATAAATATGGGTATTATGACAAACGACAAAGAAGAAAGAAACTACCAAGCATTTATGAAAGGACTTGAAAAACTATCTAAAAAATACGGAATTGGCATTTCAGGTTGCGGTGTATTTGATTATTGGGATGAAAACGGATTTAAAGAAATCGAATACAGAAAAGATTCCTCAAGCGGTGATTTAAGAATAAACAAATTGATATTTTCAGACGGTACTTCATTTGACGATTAAGGAGTAAGAAATGATTGAATTAAACGGCATTTACAAGCTCAAACACATTATTAATTTTAAAGGTAATATTGATGACGATTTTAAAGTTGTCGCAATAAGCAAAGATAAAAAGATGGTTGCCTGCGTTCAATTAACAGGAATTGATGCCGGGGAAAGATTTGTATTTATGATCGAATGCTTGCTCGATCCTGAAAGACCTGAAGATAAATATTTTGGCGAACTTATAAGAAAGGACTAAAAATGGATACTAAAACTAAAAATGAAAATTTTGAAAAAGTTAGAAAATTCTATGATCATGAGAAAGTATTTTTAGAACACCTACAAATGCGGTGGGAAGACGAGTGCGATTATGAAGATCCACAGGACTATAAAAATGCAATTATAGAAAGAGCCGATCTTTATAATCTTGAAGTCAAAAAAATCAAATTAAGTTATCGTGACATGAGCATTAGAATTGAATTTAAATTTGATAATTCAGTCGGACACGTTGATATTCTAAAAACTCAAAACAAAATATATATCAAAAAATAAATGTGTTGAAATGATACAAAATCGCTCCCAATGACTTTAATTTAAGTACATTCAGAGCGATTAATGTTAATGCACATTAAAAACGAAAGGACAAAAAATGAAAAAAATTGAAAAATTAGAACAAGCAAAACAACAAAAAGGAAATTTTAAAGAATGGGGAATCAATCCAACATTCTATTGGGCATATCAAAAAACATTAGATACTAAAAATAAAACAATAGATTTTGAAGATGTTGTATGGGAAAAGGATGTTGAACAAATAATCAAACATTGTAAAGAGTTTCATATCAAAACAATTACAATATCAAGCAATTTTTCAGGAGCAATTCAAATTTTAGGAATGTTCGCAGACAACGGATGCAAAATTAAAGGGATAAAAAAAGTATTTTCTCAATATACCGAATTTATGACAAATGAACATAAAATCATAAACGCAGTTGAAATTGAAATTAATTAGCAAAAAGAAAGGACAGAATTATGGTACTCAAAAAAGACAGAACATTATTTGGAACAGAAATTTACAATTACAAAACAAAAGAAATCGGATTAGTTCTTTATACTTGGAATAACAGATTTGCCGAAAATGGTGGTAAATATATAGATATTCCCTTCGCCACTTGTGTTGATCAAGACGGGAAAAGATACAATATAGAAATGGATGAAATAAGACCGACAGAAGATTTGGATGAAGATGAATTAAAAGAACTCGGATTAAAATAAATTAATCAAGCAACGCTATTAAATAGCGTTTTGCTTTTCCCAAAAGAAAACTCCGATTAGTTTCGGAGTCAGAAGTGATGGTTAAACTTTTTTAGAATCCTTGTTTTTTGATTTATTTAGGTGTTCTTCAATAATTCTATATATTTGTCTTGTAGTTAAATCGCATTCTTTGGCAAGCCTGTTTATTGTATATTTTGTCCCGTCATATTCATTTATTATGTGCTTATCTCTAACTAATCGGAGAGCATTTTTAGGAATATAAAAATAAACACCTGACAATAAAAATACAAGCAATAATGCCTGTCGCATTCCGACAGTTTCGGCAACAAATTTTAAATCATCATTTAACATATCGTTAGGTGTGGCTTTTTCCATCCATGGCTCGAATTGCATACTTCTCCTCTTATTGTCTGGGATCATCATCAGTTGAGGCTTTACCTCAAGACGGTCAGCTTGCACCGATAGCCGACCGTTTCGACCTTACACCGACATAGAATGTGATGGAGTAAACATACATTCAAAGTCTCTTTGTAGTTTTGTAAGTATTGAAATTTGACCTTCAATAACCTTACAGTCGAGTTCTCTTTCATACTTTCCGCTCCAATTATCTTTTTCCAATGCAACATCGGCATATCTTAATTTTGCTTCCCTTAAATCGTCTTCAAGAACAATCATCTGATTTTTAATTAATCCGACAATTGCACATTCAGGCATATCATCCATTTTTTTAGGTGTAGCACTCATTTCAGAATCTGCCGCCATTGAGTCTTGCATTGGCATAGACATTGAATTTTCCATTTTTTTTTCTTCTGTTTGCATCATTTTGTTTTCTCCTTATTTTCTCTATTACTAAAGTGCGGCCGCACTCTTTTTTAAATTCTTTTTAATTCCCTTTATAGCCTGAATAACTTTATTTGCTTTGGCTTTAGTAAGGAATCTGATATCGTCAACTTTAAATTTTGTTTTTAGAAATTTGCGAAGTGATTTTGTTGCTATTTCATCATTATTTACATAGCAAATATCTCGCCACATTCCTTTAATCATTCTTAATTGAGGTGGGGTAGCCATTTTATCTCCACGATCCATATCTTCATATTTTTTAGGTTGTTTTTTCCAAAGATTTCTCTCTACGGCTTTATTTTCTAAAATATCAAGCAAAACTGCCGCTTCCGTAAAAGTCAGGTCTTTAGAAGTGCAGACACCGAAAGACATAAGCATTTCACGATATAAATCTTCGTCTAATCCAAGACGTGATTTTATTGTATGTATTTTTCTAATCTGAGAAGTTGTAGCCATATTTTATACTTAAATCCTCAAGCTCTAATGCTCGCCCATGTTTAATTCCGACTTGCACTCCAAAAATAAAGATGGCAAGAGCAATTAAAAATATATAAAAAGTGGTTTCACCGGGTCGGAATGGAGGCTTACCGAACAATTTATGTACTAACACGATTAATCACTCCTATGCCATCAGCATTTTTGAAGTTTCTTTAATCACAGTACCATCGACCTTATCATTGCCATTGAATTTGGCAAGACTGATACTATGAGAAATTAAATGTTCTAATCTTCTTGTATTACCCTCTGAATACTGAAGATATATGTCGGCAAGTTCAGGATCTTGACCTGCCGCTAACAAGATTTTTTTAACATCCTTAATGTGCAAACCATCAAGCAATTTGTGGTATTTAACTCTTGAATAAAGTTGATCGTATTGATTGTTATAACCTCGCAAATTTTCAAATAAAATATTTCTTCCTACTAAAAGTACACCGATTCCTGTTTTATCGTGAATTCTGCGAGTAATTTCCAATGCTCTATAAGGCAGATTTTCAGCTTCGTCAATAATTAAAAGTCTGCCTGAATTGTTTAATTTATTTACTACTTCATTCATCAAATCATAAGCACAGCCTTTGCCTGAAAGACCGAGCCTTTTATGGATTTCAAGAAGTAAAGATTTTGCCGTATAGCCTGAATCACTTTCGATTAAAATTGCATCTAAAAAGTTCTTGGTATATTCTTTTACAGCGACTGTTTTACCAAGTCCTGCTCTGCCGGCACATACTCCAATTTTGCCTTTGGTGTGGCAAGTTCTTCCGATTTCATTTATAAATTTCATAATAGAAATATCTACAATTGGAAGTTCTTCTTCATTGGAGCGTTCACGTTCTCTTTGAATAAAATTGTTTACTTTGTCTGTGATTTTATCGTTATCACCCTTATAAGTTCCGTTGAGCCACATACTGACTGTTGATTTTGCAATACCGATAGCGGTTGCAACAAATAAAACCGTAAACCCTTTATTTTCCATTAATTCTTTTAATTCGGTTCTAATATCCATAAGCAACCTCCATCAAATCATCATCTTCATCAAGTTCCTTTTCGGTCTCGTAATAGTAAAATTTCTTTTTAGGGGTGTCATCATTAAGGAACATAGACATATCATATTTGCCGTTAGCTTCCATTTCCTTATTTTGACGAATAACCTGATCCATAATTGTATTTGCCAATTTAGTAATTTTAGGTTTGGTCTCGTCAATATCTTTTTTATATGCGGATTTGTAATTCTCACATTTTTCACTAAACGGAATGGCTTGTACTTCTTTTAAATATGCCTTTGTAATCTTCAAACTGCGTTTTTTAATCGCCATAGCCTCTTGAAAATCAGCTTTTGAAACTTCATTTGCGTGAATTGCGGCAACTGAATTTACAGCGACTACCTTACCTAAAAATTCGTTATTATCGGCTTTAAATACCCAAGCTTCTTTGTAATTTTTAGGATCTCTGCGAAGATAAACTTTAACTTTGGTTTTGGATACAAGCCAATCTGCCCAGTATGTAATATCTAATTGTCTGTCTATAATGCCATTTCTGCCGATCGTATAAGTTTTAGATGTTCTCATACAGAACAATTTAAGAGCTTCGGCAGATGGTGCAATTCTTTGTTTATATTCCGAATAGAATAACTCATCAGGACACAACCCTTTATGATTTTTGCCTGTCGATCCTTTTTTATTGAAAATATTGATTATAAAATCATCAAATATCGTTTTAAATTCTTCAAAGTCCATAATTTTATGGTCTTTTATTTCCTGAATTAATTTTTCAGGTCTTTCTAAAACATTGCCGCCTCTGTAACCTTCACAATTTTTTGAAAGCAAATGTTTAATTTTTAGAAAATCTCTCTCGATTGGCTTTGTTTGTGCATTATACGGAAGTGCAAAATGCACCTGAACATTTAATAAATCCAACATTGATGTTGTTTTATTCTTGTTATTTTCAACACGAACATTATCTGCTCTTTTAGGTCTGCCTCCGGCAAAGTCATAACAACGATAATCTTTACCGTTATCAATAATTACATCTTCAGGAAGTCCGTATTCTTGAACGGCATAATAAAATGCCTGAAAAATACGATCCGAATTAGGACTGCCGCATTGCAAAATCCATCCGAGCCATTTTCCTGATTTGTAATCTCGCCAAGCAGTAACCCATGGGAATACTACATTTCCGTCAGGTGCAAATACTGCTACATCAATTTGTGCGTGATCCGAAACCCAAACTTTGCCACAGATAATATTTGAATAATCTCTGTTGAAATAATTGCCGTATTTCATATTGTAGGCAGATTCGCCATATCGAGCAAGATATATTGCGGATTCAGGAATATCCTGTTTTAATTTTCTAATAAATGTTGTATAACTTGGGAATTCACTTCTTTTAATATTAGATGTTCTTAATGCGTATCCTAAAGTATTTTCCCAACAACTAAATAATGACGGAGCACCTTCAACTAAATAAAGACTTTTGAAATAATCAAGATACTCTGTCGGGATTTTAGTCTTTTGATAATTCTTGCCATATTTTGCTAATAAACCGCTTATCCCATAGGTGTGATATCTTTTTCTCATTCTTAATACTGACCAATAGGAAGTGGTATTATCAGGATTTTTCAAATTCCAATTGTTTATAAACTCTTTTAATTCCACACCTTTTAAATGTTTTGAATGCTTAATTATACGGATATATTTATCCGCTTGTATTTTTGACCATTCAGGTGCATCAGAATATATATCGTAGTTGTTTTCTTCATCGATATTGAATTCTTCTTTAATATCAATAGGCAACGATTTTGCCTGAACTAAATATAGATATTTTTTGCCATCTTGGATGATTTTATGGGTGTATAAACCTTTCCTACAACGCTCTTTTAATGTTTTAGGTGTAACATCGAGCAATTTGCAAGCCTGATCCGTTGTTAGCCAAGTATCGTTTTTAATATTTTTAGCAAGTAATCCGCTCATTTATTAGTTTATAACCCTCAATTTTTATACCTAATAACTGCTCCATAATGTAAATATCTACTTCTGGTCTGTCGATTTCTCCGCACAGATGTCTACTGATAAGACTTTGAGAAATGTGTAATTGTTCTGCGATTTCAATCGTTTTAAGATCTATAACCGCAACGATTTGTTTCATTACAAGTTGTTTTTTGCAATAAGCACAAGTTTCCATATTTTTCTATTCCTCTCTTGTATAGTAGTGGGGTACTATATCAAGCAGTACGGATATTCTCAAAAAATTAGAATTGCCGAGTTCGGCTATTTTTTAAGCATAGCCGAGCCAGCCCACATGGGCAGACTTTACTCCTACCGTTGGTGCAAAACTAATCTTTATAATTTAATTATATTTAAGCGAGACTTCTTGAAAATAGGCTTTAATATTGGTTAATAATAATTATGCAAAACTCGTTCAATAAAATCGTTTTATGTAAAAATAAAAAAATGGTCTTAAATATAATCAGATATTTTAATTAAGACCATTTCTAAAATTTTAATAATTATTATTACATAATATTAAGCAAGTTTTGTTTTAAATCTTTGTATAAATACGCATACTCTCTGCATCTTCGCCATATATATTCCGCTAATCTATAAAACATATAAAACTCATTTATATTATGACTTTCAACCCTTCTTAAATATGAATACATCGCTTTATATTCTCTAATCTCGGATTTCTGAAATTTCTTTTCTAAACTTGCTCTTAAAAGTTTTTCGCTCACATATACCTGATGATTGTAGATATAGAAGAATGCATATTTTTCATAAAATGTTTGATATCTGCCTTCTTGTGGTTTATCGAAAAATTTATCCAACAATTTATTATATTGTCTTTCATAAATCATTTTTCTAAAAATTGTATAATAATGGCAGATGCAATTTGCGTGTAAATTTACCAATTCGCAGAGTTTTTGCGGTGGAATTTCTAAACAAAAACCTTTAATTATAATATCCATCTCTTCAGGAGTCCTGAATTGAGACATCAAATTAATGTCTTTTTTATCGGCTCTGCCTTTTGGTGTAGGATTATCAATATATATTATATTATCGTCTTTAATCTCAATACAGCCTTTATTTTCAAGATATAAAAGAGCTGTTGAAACAATATCTTCTTTTTCTTCTGTTAATGATACTAAATCATTAAGCGTGCATTTTTTTAGTCTGCGGCATAATTTTAATACTTTGTCTCTCATTGAATCGTCCTTTCAAAATATCTTCAGTAATAACATTGAATTGATTTGTTTTTGCTTGTCTTTCTAACTGTTCCAAAGTTTGAACAATCTTGCGGAATTGATTAGTGCGTGTGGCAAGATAGGTTATCGCATCATCGCTAAATTTAAGATCAGTTATTTGGTCAAGAATATCTTTTAAATCCTCTTCGTTGTAATGTTCAAACCGTAATTTTTTAAATAATCTGTCATCAAAATGTTTCAATCTTGATATTTTTTTATCAACAAATCCCATTCCTGATAAAACAATCGGTGAGCCTGTGTTATCCTGAATATCTCTTATAATTTCAATGGCATTTTTACTTCCGATTAAATAATCAACTTCATCAACAATAATTATTTTAGGATCAAGCCTTAATCTTTTAATTATCTCGTTGTAATTATCTTGCATTGCGTGAAACGGTTTAATTTCCAATTCTTCCATTATATTTTTTAATAAGCCGTTTTGCGTAATATCGTTGTTGGCTCTGATATAAATTGCATCGTTTTTAGTTGCCCACCATAATAGCGTTTTTGTTTTACCGAGTCCATGATCTCCGTAAACAAGAGCAAGTTTTGGAATGTTGGGAGGAAGTTTCTTTAAATCTTCCATCAGTCCAACAAACTTTTTGACGTTTTTTGTTCTTACAAATACATTTGTTTTCATCTGCTAACCTCCATATAAGTTGTAGTATTCATCACTTCTAATGTAATCTGCGAGCCATTTCCTATCTTCAGGATTGGTACATCCGTTATTCATCAACCACTCGTATTTTTCAAATTCAGAATCAAACATTGGCTTATTCATCTGTTTTTCACGAGGTGTTAATTTACGTTCACGAACAGTTTTTTGTTGTTCAATCTGTTCAAATTCTTCAATTTTGTAAATCGACTCCGGCTCAACTTCTAAAACTTGCAATTCCTCTTTTGGAAATGTCTTTTTAATCTGTTTTACCAATCTATTCTTTAATTTTTGTTGTTTTTCGTATTGGTATTTATACTCTTCCATATCCTTAACAGTTCCAAGAACACGAGCCATCGGGTGAACTTTCTGAACTCTGTGAGCGACACATAAAAATTCACCTTTAGTGGAATATACATTTACTTTTGATAAATCAAATAAACTGTAGCGAATATTTACTTTATCTCTAATTCCTAAAATCGCCTCACTTCGATAGTGCATATTTAAGAATGTAATTCCATGTTTATTTATTGTTCTGCCTTCGGTTTTCATCATCAAATCATCGAGTCTTTGAACATCAATATTTTGTTTTTGAACGCTATTTAAACACTCTTTAATCGTTTTAGTTCTATCATTCGGACATGGCTGATTATTATGAAATTCAATCCAACTATTAATATATTTAGATGCTTCTGCTACTGTTGGAATGTGATTATCAGTTAATTTTTTATGCCACTCTGCGTGAAGTTTTTCACCTCTTTTTAACCACGCCGGCTTATCTTCAATAGAAGTTCCGATGTAGCTTGGCATTCCTTTTTCAAGTTCTTCCTGAAACTCTCTAAAAAATCTCTCAATGACTTTGGCTCTTGCGTTGTATGGTTTTGCAAAAACCGAATGTATATTTAAATTTGCATAAACTCCGTTAAACAAATCTTCTTCAAAGTCTACACTTTGGAAGAAACGGGACTTAAAAGCCTTTCCGTTATCTTGATATACAACTTTCGGAATCAAACCCAAATTAATAATTGCATTCCTTAATGCTGATGCAATACATTGGGTAGATTCAGTCATCATAATTTCATAACCTACAAGTGCGGTTGATTTCCAATCTAAAAAGCCAACGAGTGTTGCTCTCGTTGGCTTGCCTGTAAACGGATTTATTACTTGGAAATTAAGAACATGTCCATCGGCTACAATTACATCCCCAACCTCAATTTTAGAAATATCTCTTTCAATATACGGCTCAACTTTATCGTGATATGCTTTCATCCCTTCACGTCTTAAAACCCATTCCGCATAATTATTTTTTCTAAAATTCTCGGCAAATCTTTTAAATGATAAATCACAGGGAAGATGTTCATAGCCTCGTTTTTTAAGAATTTCTTTTGTAAGTTTAATAGCTTTACCATAATTATATCTGCTTGGATGAAGTAACAATGTAAGCAGAATGTTTTTCATTTCATCATTTAGAATTGAATTATACTCACCCTGTTTTGAATATTTATAATTCGGTTGTAAACATTCCGCACTCTCGTGTTTTTCATATTTTGTAGTCCATCTTTTTAATGTCCCGACTGAAATATTCCCGATAAACTTATGAGCTTTTGGAAGATACAATCCTGTGTTGTATAAATCTATAAAATCATAATATGCTTGTTTTTTAGTTGAATATTTTTTTCTAAATTTATTAAAAGCAATTACTATATTTAATCTAAAATTCGCAGTCATTTTTGCTTGATCCGAAACAAATTGTGGTGGTTGATAATTAAGAGGAACAAGTGCGGTCGATTTTCTCTCGCCTAATCTTAATAAATTTTGTAATTCAGGCTCTAAACTTGAAAATAATATTTCATAAGAAGTGCCACCATTTACTGTAACCTCTCTTGAAATATATTTACTTTCAGGTTTATTCAATTCCAACCTGAGTGATCGGGTGCTTTTCAAACCCTTTGCTTCTGCTATATCTTTTATATTTATATATAATTCATTCATGGCACAACAACATTACCTCTGAAGATAAAAAAATGGAACACGACTTCCGACCATTGTATTGTTTTGTGTCTGAAAAATTATTTAATTAAAATTGATAAAATTATCCTTTAAATTTATCCCCTATCAGACCGTAAAGTAGCAAACTAACCCCAAAATAGCAAACCACCTTAAAACACAGGAAAATAAAGGGTATGTGTTGAGAAAGTAAGAGTACTTAATGAGCAAGTGTGAGTAGTTTGCTATTTTGAGGATACTTGAACTTCCGACCGCTAAAACCCCTA
>JAFUYA010000054.1 GCA_017477025.1 Bacteroidales bacterium
ATTCATCGGAATAAACAGAACAAAAGCCACAACCATGCAACCGAGAAGAATCCACCATATAATACGCTGATTAAACTGAAACTTTTTCATATAAAAAACAATAGTATCAACTTGCAAAGTTACACATTAATTCAGTAAATCAGTTAAAAAACGAGCCGATAAATTTTGTCAGTTAGGATTTTTGTAGTAATTTTGGACTCTGTTTTAAACATATTGTTTTATTGTAAATGAAAGATTTTAATGCAAAGGGAACGGGTGTAGCTCTTATCACACCTTTCGACAAGCAGGGTAATATAGATTTTGTTAGTTTAGGAAGACTTATCAACCATGTCATAGAAGGCGGAGTTGATTATTTAGTTTGTCTGGGGACAACAAGTGAATACCCTACCCTTACGGAAAAAGAAATGATTGCCGTTAAACAATTCACGATAGAAACCACGGATAACAGAGTGCCTATCGTATTGGGAGTCGGCTCTAATGATACCAGATCACTTGTAAATCACATAACAAAAATGGATTATCAGGGAATTTCGGCAGTACTTTCCGTTGCGCCTTACTACAATAAGCCTTCGCAGAAAGGATTGTTGGAACATTACCGTTTGGTTGCCGAGTCTTGTCCGTTACCTGTAATAATATATAATGTTCCGGGAAGAACGGGAACGAATATTTCTGCAGAAACGACGCTGAAACTTGCGGAAGACTGCAAAAATATTATAGCCGTAAAAGAAGCGAGCGGAAACATGATGCAGTGTATGGAGATTCTTCGTCAGAAACCGAAAGGCTTTGAATTGGTAAGCGGAGAGGATGCACTGACATTGCCGTTGATGAGTATGGGAGCAAAAGGCGTCATATCCGTTACTGCCAATGCAATGCCTAAACAAGTAAGTGAAATGGTAAATCTGGCACTCAAAGACTCCTGTCGTAAAGCAACCGCAATACATAACGCATTGTTGCCTTTGACAAGTGCAATATTTGAAGAAGGCAGCCCGAGCGGAGTAAAAGCGGCTTTGGAAATTTTGGGAATATGCCAAAACAACGTGCGTTTGCCGTTGGCTAAAGTGTCAAAAACACTTTCCAACAGAATACAATCAATAATCAAAGAAATCAATTAGAAGTATTCCGAAAAAATCAGTGTGAAAATAAAAGTTTTTTTAATGATTTTGTCAGAATTGTCAGTGATTTTGAGAATAATCATTAAGAAAATTCCGATAAACAGGGAGATTTTCAAGATTGTTGCACAGATGCAAATAATATAAAAGGGATTCGGAAAAGTATCATAATTAAAAAAATACAAAAAAATGGTAAATTACAAAGATTTAGGGCTGGTTAATTCAAGAGAATTATTCAAAAAAGCGATAAACGGCGGCTATGCAATACCCGCATTTAATTTTAATAATATGGAGCAAATTCAGGCCATTATACAAGCTTGCTTTGAAGCAAAAAGTCCCGTTATTCTGCAAGTTTCTTCAGGAGCAAGGAAATATGCTAATCAAACCCTTTTGCGTTATATGGCACAGGGTGCAGTAGAATATGCAAAGGAATTAGGTTATGCAATTCCTATCGTTCTGCATTTGGACCACGGAGATACGTTCGAGTTGTGTAAATCGTGTATTGAGTACGGATTTTCTTCCGTTATGATTGACGGTTCGGCTCATCCTTATGATGAAAATGTAGAATTGACACGTAAGGTTGTTGAATACGCACATAAATACGACGTTACCGTTGAAGGTGAATTGGGTGTATTGGCAGGTATTGAGGATGACGTTGTTGCAGCATCCCATGTTTATACCCGTCCTGAGGATGTGGAAGATTTTGTAAGCAAAACGGGAGTTGATTCTTTGGCTATCTCAATAGGAACATCTCACGGAGCAAACAAATTCAAACCGGAGCAATGTACAAGAAACGCAGACGGCATATTAGTTCCGCCTCCTTTGAGATTCGATATTTTGAAAGAGATAGAGAAGCGTATTCCTGGCTTCCCTATTGTGCTTCACGGCTCTTCATCCGTTCCGCAAGACTTGGTAAAGAGTATAAACGAGCATGGCGGAGCATTAAAAGACGCAATAGGCATACCTGAAGAGCAGTTGAGAGAGGCTTCCAAGAGTGCAGTTTGCAAAATCAACATAGACTCCGACGGACGTTTGGCTATGACGGCAGCAGTAAGAGAAGTATTGCAGGAAAAACCTGCAGAATTTGACCCGCGTAAGTATTTGGGACCTGCACGTGAAAGATTGAAACAACTTTATATACACAAATGTATTGATGTTTTAGGTTCTGCAAATCAAGCCTGAGCATTGATATGAAAGAATTTAAGGACTTTAAAGACTTTTTGCCGTTAAAGTCCTTAAATTGTTTTATACGGACATAAGAATGCTATTCAATTCGTTTTCTTTTCTATTGTTTTTTCCGATTGTTTGTTTAGTTTATTTCCTCATTCGGGGAAACAGACTGCGGAATATGTTTCTTTTGGCGGCAAGTTATTTTTTCTATATGAATTGGGAGCCTTTTTATGCCCTCCTCATACTGACTTCCACGGTTATTACTTACGTTTGCGGAAATCTTATGGAAAAATATCCCGATAAAAAGCGTATTCTATTGGTTTTATGTCTGTTGCTGAATTTTTCCATACTTTTCTTTTTCAAATATTATCATTTTGTAACTGATAATATTTTTGCCTTACTGTCGTATTGCGGTATAAGAGTCGGTTTTCCTCAAATAAAGATTCTGTTACCTGTAGGAATATCTTTTTATATCTTCCAAGCGGCGGGCTATTCAATAGATATATACCGTAAAACAATAAAGGCGGAAAAAGATTTCTTCACCTACGCTTTGTTTGTATCCTTTTTTCCTCAATTAGTTGCCGGACCGATTGAAAGAGCAAAGAATTTACTGCCGCAGTTCCATTCATTTCATCGTTTTTCATACGACAATTTTTCTTCGGGAGCAAAGATGATGTTGTGGGGTTATTTTCTAAAATTGTGCGTTGCGGACAGATTGGCTGAATATACAGATTCCGTATATAACAACATGCAAATGCATTCGTCTTTTTCGTTAATAGTTGCAACAATTTTCTTTACGTTTCAGATTTACGGTGATTTTGCCGGCTATTCTTTGATAGCGAAAGGCTGTGCAAAGTGTTTGGGTTATGAACTTATGGAAAACTTCCGCCGTCCTTACCTTTCTTTGAACGTAAAAGAGTTTTGGAAACGGTGGCATATAAGTTTGTCTTCGTGGTTTCAGGATTACGTGTATATAAGTTTGGGAGGAAACAGAATAAACTTTGTACGCACGCTTTTTAATTTGCTAATCACGTTTCTGATAAGCGGATTATGGCACGGGGCTTCATGGAATTTTGTAATGTGGGGATTGATTCACGGCGTATATTTAATAATCTATAACGTAATAATAAAATTCTGCGGTTCTCCTGCTTACAAAACTAAAACAAGTAAGGCATTCGGTATATTGATTACTTTTGTTGCGGTGTCGTTTGCATGGATCTTCTTTCGTTCGGATAATATGAATGACGCAATCTATGCAATAAAAGAAATTTTTGCTTTCAAAGGTGAATTATTCACAGGCAGTAAAACCGTGATGTTGCTGTCCGTAACATCGTTGTGTATTCTTATTGCAAAAAGTTTAAAAGACGAATTCTTCCCTTACGGAATCAGTCTTCGATTCGGTACAAAAAAGATTGCGGTATCAACAAAAATACTTGATAATCCACATCCTGCCGTAAAAATATGTGCTTTTGTATTACTCACATGCTATATTCTTCTGTTCGGTGCTTTGGATAGTCATCAGTTTATTTATTTCCAATTCTGAAAATGAGAAAATTATTGATATATAGTGCCGTTATTATTATCTGTACAGCAACTGCCGACTTTTTAACAGGCAGATTAGGTAAATATTTTACGGAACAACTGCCTGAATACGGCGACAATTTGATAACAAAACCCAATTATGCCTTGCAACATGCAAAAGCCGACATATTGATATTAGGTTCTTCGCGTGCGGAACATCATTACGACACTCGAATATTTCAACTGCAATTTCCTGATACTGAAATATACAACGCAGGTCAGCACAATCAGGGAATGAATTATGCACTTGCCGTTTTGAAATCATGTATAGAAAGAAAAACTCCGAAAATAGTATTCCTGGATTGCGAACCTGAAGTATTGAGCGAAGAGAAGACTGCCGCAAACACAACACTTAAAACGTTTTATAGCGTAAATAACAACGTAAAAAGCGTACTGAACGAAACGTTGAAAGACAAGATTGTTTTGAAATCTGGTTTTTATAAATATAACGGTGTGATTTTGAAATTGTTTTTGGATTCACGCCTGCCGAAATCGGAAGATACTTTGAAAGGATTCGAAAGTTTAAAAGGCTCTTTGGATACTTCAAAACTGAAATATGAACAACCTGAATTTACCTCCGTAATCAGTAAGGCGGAAAAGGATTTCAAAGAGATTATTTCACTGTGTAAGAAACACAATATCAAACTCTATGTCGTTATTTCTCCGTATTATTATCATCAAAATGAGATGTCTTTGCCGTATGTCAGGTTGTCGGAGATTTGTTCTAAAAAAAATGTCAGTTTTTCAGACTACATGAACAACTCTTTTTTCGATTCACAACCTCAACTCTTTCATGATATAAACCATCTTAACGAAAAAGGTGCAATATTATTCACTTACAGACTGCTTTATGATTTACACCTTACGCAATATTAAATAAAACTGCACAAAAGTCTCCGGATAGAAAAAAAATAAAGCAAAAAAATAACTCTCCCGTGTCTTTTCAAAGGAGAGTTATTTAAAATTATACGGATTCTGCTTTTTATAACGAGAGTCTGATTATTTTCCCGACATTTTATTTATCAATTCCAAATCAGCATTTGCCTTTGCAGCGTCATTCAATGACTTATAGCACATATAACGTGTCTTCAATGCATTAAGTTTTGTTTTGTCATTGACTTTCTCATGATTGATAACCTTATCCATATCGGCAATTGCCTCTTTGTATTTCTTTATTTTATACAAAGTATTGGCACGATTGTACAAAACGTTAATATCATCAGGGTTAATTTCCAACAATTTGGTACAAGATTCCACTGCACAATCATAGTTTTTCATCATAGCACAGCACTTGTATTTGGTATCATAAAGTTTAGCATCCGTTTTACCCAACTCCTCCGCTTTATTCAAATCATCTAACGCCGTTTTTGCCAACTCGGCATCTTTGGAGGAAAGTTTATATGTTGCACGTGTGAAATAGTATTCTGAATTTGAAGCATTCAACTCAACGGCTTTATTCAAACTTTCAACGGCGGAAACGTAATTTTTCTGCATTGCGTAAGCCGTTGCAAGATTTCTGTATGCACTTTCATTGGAAGCGTCCAAAGAAACCACTTTTTTCAAATCCTCAGTATAAGCATCATACTGATTTAAAGCACGATGGGAGTTTGCCATTTCCAAATAAGCAGCCTTATCGTTAGGTTCTTTCTGCAAATATATATTAAGATAGGAAAGAGCGTCTTGAGGTTGCGACAAAGAATTAAGACATTGTGCAATCATCATGTAAGCCGCACTTACCGAATCCACTTTTGAAGTAAAAGCAGTCAAATCCTTAACCGCAGATTGAAAGTCCTGCTTATTGAATTCTGCAAGACCTTTGTAATAATATGCAAAATCCCAATTAGGAAGTTCTTGATGACAAGCCTCAAAACTACTTATCATGCCGTCATAATTCTTAGTTGAACTTAATTCATTATAAGTGCTTATCCACTTATTCAAGATTTCTTCTTCACTCTGAGCGAAGACTGCCGCACCGAACAGAACAAATGCAAGCATTAAAAAAGTTCTTTTCATTTTTATCCGTTTTTTAGTTATTAATACTTTCTTCTACAATCTGAATTTAATATACGTGATTTTCTTTCCTTCATTGAGAAACATTTTTTCATAAAAAGTCTGAATGCTTTTCACATCAGAATCGTAATCACTTGCATACAAATCATCGGTGGCAAATAATATGCCATGATTCTCACTTTTAAGTGTATCAACCGTATAATCAAACAACTCTTTGCTGTCGGTTTTCAAATGCAGTATGCCGTCCTTTTTCAAAACTTCCGCATATCTGGCAAGAAAACGGGGACAAGTCAGACGCCGATTCTCACTTTTCGGTTGCGGATCGGGAAAAGTTATCCAAATCTCATCAACTTCTTCTTTGGCAAAGAATTTATTCAACATCTGAATCTGAGTACGCAGGAATGCAACATTCTCCATTTGATTCTCGGATGCCGTTTTACAACCCCTCCAAAGTCTGGCTCCTTTGATGTCAATACCTATAAAGTTTCTATCCTTATACCTTTCGGCAAGACCTACAGTATATTCTCCCTTACCGCATCCCAACTCCAAAACGACAGGATTGGAATTTTTGAAATATTCTTTCCTCCATTTACCTTTCATCTTGAAATCTTTATCCTTGATTTCTTCAAAACCTACCTGAAACAAATTGGTAAAGGTCAGATTCTCGGCAAATCTTTCTAATTTATGTTTAGCCACGTTATTCTTCGTTATTTATTGTCATACAATCCTTTAACCTTACTCTTAACGGCAATGAATTCTTTCAGATAATAAGGTTCAAAGTATGCAGTATCTTCAAATTCACCGTTGTTATATTTAGTACAGGACTCCTGAGCCATATCCTTTGCACTCAGATATATATCCTTATCAAAAACATATCTCGAATCGGTCAAAACGGTTTTGCATTTCTCGCTTCCGTTACCGACAAGAATTATTTTTTCATAAGGATAATCCTTATAAATATCCTGTTCGACAATATCGGCCGAAATATCTTTCAATCGATTCAAATCCTTATCGAACAAGGATGTATATACCTCCATACGTCTTGCGTCAATCATAGGTAAATACACG
>JAFUYA010000055.1 GCA_017477025.1 Bacteroidales bacterium
ATCTGTATTAGAAATTGTCGGTATTTCAAAACTGTTGCCGAACAACATTTTTATTTGTGTTATATCAACTTTAATTTTTTTACCGTTATTTTCTATTTCTATGCAGTCTGTCGGATTTTTAGTCTGTAAATAAAAAATAGCCGTTGCTTGCTTTACATCATCAAACAAATTCGCCGATTCTCCGTAATATTTTATATGCCGTAAATTATTCTGTAATAATAAATATTTCCTTAATTTAGTTGCGGATTTATCTGCAAATAAAGTAGAAGGACAAATAATACCGATTTCTCCCTTATCCTTTACTAAAGATAATATTTTCTCTATGGATATTTTATATAGATTTAACATTCCCTCTATTGAATAGAAATAAAATCCACTGTTTTTAAAATATGAAACCATAGATTTCATCCGTTCTATTTGTTGTTTATTGGTTTTTCTATTATCTGATTTTAATACTAAATAAGGCGGATTGGATACTATACAATCAAATTTTTCAGAAAAAACTGCATTATTCAGAAGATTATCTGCAATCAAAATATCTTTATTGACAATATTCCCAATAATTTTGTCTAAAATATCTTTATCTGTTTTTCCTATTCTGCTTACTGCAAATAAACGGGTTATACCAATAGCAATGTCATCAACATCTACGGCATAACATCTGTTTAATATTGTTTCCTCAACTGATAATCCTTTTTGATTTAATACTTTTATACATTGCTTATAAAAACGCCCCGTTCCGCAGGCAAAATCTAAAATCTTAAAACCGCCACTAATATCACCATGTTCAGATATCCAATTATTTATAGTATTAAATACAATATTATATGCTATAGTATCCTGCGTATATACAGCACCGGTTTCAAAACACATTTGCTTTGATTTAATCCTTTGCAACTCACCATTCCTAAATATATATGAAGAATTTAAATAAGCCGCATGGATAGTTTCACATACATTTATAATATCTTGGGGATTTTCAAATATATAGTACTCAAATTTTCCTTGATGTGTATTACATAAAATTTTATTTGTCAAATAATCTGCAGAATATTTGTCTATGGCATAAAAATAACTATATATAAGATTATCTACAACATACCTATGTATATCAGTTACAATTCCTTTTTTGATAGTTCCGTCTTCTGCAATAAAACATTTATTACATGCAGACTGTAACTTGTCATATATTAACCTATATTCTATTTCCAAAATATCCTGAATACCCATATTTATGTCATTTTTCAAGTTGCAAAAATACAATAATTTTTCATTTCTTATACTAATTGTCCGCTTTTGTAGGGTTTGGGTATAAACGGAGTAAAGGCATACTTCAAAAGTACAACTTCTGATGTTTTTTCTTATAAGGTGAAGAAAGAAAATTCTCTTTTCTTAAAAGCATTTCGCAAAACGACGTTTCAAGGTTATAAAACGGCGGTTTATCGAAAACAAAAACAGCGGTTATAGTAGTCAAGGCGGCATTTAGTCTTATCAAAGCGGCGGTTTAGTTTCTGTAGATATAATATTATCAACATATCATATTAATCTACATTAAACATATTACAAAGGCGGTGCTGACAATTTGTGATGTTTTTGAATTATTTTTTGATTGCATTTCAGAATTGTTTATAAAGAAAAACGTAATAATAGCATTCGATAAGAAAATTATAGTATCTCGGATAAAAATCATAGCAGATTTGTCAGAAGTTATAAGTATGCGAATAAAAATCACAACGGAATTTGTAAGAAATTATAAGTATTCGGCTCAAAATCACAGCGGAATTTATAAGAAATTACAGTGATTCTGTTAAAAATCATAGTGATTTCGGTCAAAATCATTATGATTTCTGACAAATTCACTGACTTTTTCTGACTAATCTCAATGAAAATTTCTGCAAAAAGGATATCTTACAATCTTCCTATATTGTAACCGTTCTTTATGTCAGGTGTTTACCGATGTTTCATCACAATTTGCGGTCCGGCAATCCAAAAATCTGCAGTTCTTATCCGTTACTTTCTCTGATAATCTTTCAAACGTTGCGTCGCTTTGTCATATCCATTAACCGAAGACCTTGTGTACCAATACGTTGATTGGATAATATCTTTCTTAACTCCTATCCCCTGCTCATAACATGTAGCCAAATTATATTGTGCTTCGGCAATATTTTTTTCCGCAGCCGCCTCCCAAAACTCAATAGCCTTAAAGACTTCCTTTTTTGTGCCGAGTCCGTAAAAATAAATATATCCCAAACTCAAAGCAGCCTCCGTTGCACCGTTATCATAGGCCTTATTAAGCCAATACAAGGCTTTTTCCATATCCCTTTCAACTCCCAAAGAATCCTTATAGCAATTACCCAAATTGAGCATAGCCTGCACCACTCCTTTTTCGGCAGCCTGCTGAAACCAATATGCGGCAAGATAATAATTCGTATCAACTCCTTCGCCGTTGAAATAATGAACTCCGAGGTTGTACATTGCCGAAGTATGTTGTTGCACGGCTGCCTTTTCCAACCAATATACCGCCGAATCTTTTCTGACCTCGACTCCCAATCCTTCGTCATAACAAACCGCCAGATTGTATTGCGATACGGCTCTGCCGTTTTTTGCATTTTCATAATAGTCCTCCGCTTTCTGAGCATTTAACAGAGAAAAATTCAATCCCGTAATTGTCAGCAACAACAATATATTTTTCATGATTCTGCAATTATTTTCTTGCAAAATTACAACAAATTATCGTTCTTTTTCCTAATTTTGCAGAACAAATAACAAATACCGAAATGAAAAGAAAAATATCATTATTTATTTATATTCTGCTTGCAGGTCTGACCGTTTTGTTTTATGCCTGCGATAAAGAAAAAGTCATTCAAGTAGGAGGCATTGACGAAAAAAACGATTACGAAACTTTCAGCACCTCTGCTTATAATGATGTTTGCGATAATTACGTCTTTGCAGAATACCCCGTTACGGGTGATAAACCTTATTTGGATTCGGTGAAATCGTGGATCAATGCCGTTTTGTCCGTAAATCCTTTCAGTGAATATATGCAGATAGAGAAAATCAACGCAAAGGATAAGGATATTCCTGCACTTTTGGAACACTATACCAACGCTAAACTTGTTGAAATCAAAGATTCCGTAATTGCCGACCGTATCAAAACTACAAAAAACAAATATTACTGCAAAGACAGCATAAATATAACATATAAAGGCGATAACATCGTCAGTTTTGTATGCAAACGCAAATATTTTACGGGAAATATTCACGGTCTTAACAGTCAGTACAGTGCCGTCTTTGATAAGAAAACGGGTAAAAGATACGGTTGGGAAATAATTGAAAAGAAAGATGTTCTTAGAGATATGATTATCGAATCGTTGTTGCAATATTTCAAAATTGAAGATAAAGATGCTCTGACCAAAGTTTTGTTTGTAAACAATTTATCCGAACTTCCTCTGCCCGAACAACCTCCTTATTTCTTGGAAAACGGTATGACGCTTCAATATTCACAACACGAAATTGCACCGTATTCGGCAGGAACGCCGTATGTAACGATTGCATGGAATAAACTGAAAGACATTCTGACTTCGGAAGCAACGGATGTATTGTCTTCCGACATATCAAGATATACAAACGAATAATAACAACGCCTTTTAATAACCCTGCTTGTATGGATTCTGCAAACATAACTGACAAACAAATTCTTTGGGAGCGGAAACTTTTGGATTTCTCGTTGAGAAACAATCTTCTTAACACAAAATTAGGCAAAAAGACCGTTCCTTTTGTAAGTTTTGATAACGATAAGATTGAAAATCTGCTTCAAAGCAATACGGATTTTTCGTTACAGGCTTTCATCAAACCCAAAACCGAACCTATGGACGACGGAATGTACAATTCCGTTTTGCAGGCTTCGGATATCAAACAGGAAGTCAGTGAAGCCGTATCAAAGAAAAAACTTATATCATACCTTACAGAAAGCGAACTTGCCGATTCCGTCAAATACATATACAGGGCTTCCCGTACTGCGTTGGAAGAAAACGGAACAAATTCATTGTTTCTTGCAATAGGTCTGCTCAAATGGTTTGAAGAAGGAAAAAACAGCGTTCCCCGCTATGCTCCCGTTTTACTTCTGCCTGTTGATATCATACGCAAAGGCGGTCAAAACAATTATGTAATACGCTCCCGCGAAGAAGACATAATACTTAATATTACTCTTACCGAGTTTTTGAAACAACAATTTCATATTGATTTGAGTTTTCTCAATCCTTTACCTGCGGATCAGGCAGGTATTGACGTAAATCTTGTACTGAACAACGTACGACAGGCAATATCTCATATAAAGGAATGGGAAGTTAAGGAAGAAACCTTATTGGGATTGTTTTCTTTCAATAAATTCGTTATGTACAACGATATACATTCCCATCAGGATATTCTACGCAGAAACGGAATTACGGAATCTCTGATTGAAGGTAAGATAACGTCGGTCAATACGCAGAACGTTTTGGATATGAGGAATGCGGATAAGAACAATTCTCCTGCTGATTTTGCCGTTCCTATGGATGCAGACTCTTCACAGTTGAATGCTGTCATTGAATCCGCAAACGATAAAAGTTTTATCCTTTACGGTCCTCCCGGAACGGGAAAGAGTCAGACTATAACCAACATCATTGCCAACGCTCTGTATCACGGCAAAAGAGTTTTGTTCGTTGCAGAGAAGATGGCCGCATTGGAAGTTGTGCAGAAAAGACTGAAAAAAATAGGTTTGGCTCCCTTCTGTTTGGAACTGCACTCCAATAAGGTAACAAAAAAGCATTTTCTTGAACAAATGCAACGGGCTTTGGACGTTACCAAAATACAATCCGACAAAGATTACGGCAAAACGGCAGATGAAATATTTGCAAAACGTAAATCTCTGATTCATTATGCCGAAGCCCTGCACGTCAAACATGACAACGGTTTTTCGTTGTATGATTTGATTAACGAATATCTTGCAATCAACTGTCAGGAATCAAACATCGTTGTTTCGGATATAAAAAACGTTACCGCAGACGATGTATGCAATTGGAAAAACGAAATACCTCAATTGGAAAACGTAATACGTATCATCGGACGGCCTGACAATCATCCTTTGAAAGGTCTGAAATTTGAGAATAACAACCCTGATACGTTTGAAAAAATAAAGAAACTTCTTGACGAATATATTCGTGAAAAGGATGAGAATATGCTTGCCTTACGACTTGAGAGTCTGTTGAAATATTGTCAAAAAAATTTCTTTGAGGACAAATGTTTTTCTTTTGACGAAGTCTGCAAAATGATTGAAGAACACCGAATACGTCAGGAGGAATACAAGAATGCTTTCACTATAAACAAACTCAAAGCCGATGATTTGGATATTGAGGCTTTCACTAACTTATGGCAGAAAGCAAAAAACAAGAATTTTATAACTTCCTTTTTTGCAAAAAACAAAGTTTTCAAACAATTGAAACCGTACGGCTTTACGGACAAAAACAATATTGACAATCAACTTGAAACAGTCAGAAAATATCAACTTGCAAAACAAAACTGGGAAAAAAATCTTGAAGAAAAATATAACTTTCTCGACTCTTTAAAACCGTATTTTCAAACATGGACGGACAATTTTGAGAAAATTAACGACTGGTATCATTGGATTAACCTTAGAAACAAATACGAACATTCTCCGTTCGTTGCTTTTTTCGACAACATTGAAAAAGATAATGTCAGTGTAGTCAATGCAGTCAATTCCACAATCAAAAAAGTTTATCATGATATGATTGTTTATTATATCAATAATGATGAACAATTACGCAGTTTCAACGGAATTATGTTTGACGGAATCATAGAAAAGTACCGTAAATATACTTCTTACTTTCAAGAACTGACCAAACGGGAATTGTATTGCAGACTTGCCTCGAACATTCCTTCACAAACCATGGAGGCAGTGGCTTCAAGTGAGATGGGTATTTTGAAAAGGAACATCCTTAACAACGGACGCGGCAATTCCATACGGAGTATTATAGACAAAATACCTGCTCTGTTACCTAAACTTACACCTTGCATGCTTATGTCCCCTATTTCCGTAGCACAGTTCTTAAGTTTTGAAAACGACAAATTTGATCTTGTCATTTTTGACGAAGCCTCCCAAATGCCTACCTCCGAAGCCGTAGGTGCCGTTGCAAGAGGTAAGAATCTTATTGTTGTAGGCGATCCTAAACAAATGCCTCCTACAAGTTTCTTTTCTGCTACTCAAACGGATGACGAACAGGCCGATATAGATGATATGGAAAGCATCCTTGATGATTGTATTTCCTTATCCTTACCTGAATATTATCTGTCGTGGCATTACAGAAGCAAGCACGAAAGTCTTATTGCGTTCTCCAATACTCAATATTACGACAGCCGCTTATATACATTCCCGTCGGTTGATGACAATACTGCCAAAGTAAGGTTGGTGCAAACGAAAGGAACCTATGACAAAGGCAGAACGAGAAGTAATGTTGAAGAAGCGAAAGCCATATCGGCAGAAGTAATAAGAAGATTGCAGGACAAAGAATTACGCAAACGTTCAATAGGTATAGTGGCTTTCTCCAAAGCACAACAGAATCTTATAGAAGATATTCTGGAAAACGATCTGAGTGCATATCCCGAGTTGGAAAATATTGCATATAATTCCGAAGAACCCGTATTCGTAAAGAATTTGGAAAACGTTCAGGGCGATGAAAGAGATATCATATTGTTTTCCATCGGATACGGTCCCGATAAAGACGGCAAGGTTTCGATGAATTTCGGACCTTTGAACAATAACGGCGGAGAAAGACGATTGAATGTTGCGGTATCACGTGCAAGATATGAAATGATTGTATTCTCGGCACTTAAACCCGAACACATAGATTTGAGTAAAACCTCATCCAAAGGAGTGGAAGGATTGAAAGCCTTTTTACAATTTGCCCAAACGGGCAGAATGCCTCAACCGAAAACAGAACTTTCGCAGACGGAAAGTAATGATAACGTCATAAATCAATTAGCCGATGCACTGCAACAACACGGTTATGAAGTACGTACTAATATAGGACGGTCGAAATTTAAGATAGATTTGGCGGTTATTGACAAAAACAATACGGATAAATACTCTTTGGGTATATTGTGTGACGGCAATTCTTATTATGCCGTTCCTACCGTCAGGGACAGAGAAGTCGTACAAAGAAACGTTTTGAATATGCTCGATTGGAATATAATGCGTATTTGGACCGTTGATTGGTACAAAGACAAACAACGTGTAATAAGAACGGTGTTGGAAAAACTTTCCGATATTGAAAAATCCGCATCAGTAACTTCTCAACCTATCGCACAGGACTATAAATTTGACGTACCCGTACCCGAAAAAAATGAGGTAAATACGGATAAAATTACTGCGAATACAAAGAAACCTTCTTCTGTAACTGCAAAACGCGATATTGCGGAAGTGCCTGCAACGTAAATTATTAACACCGTCAATTATGTTTTAAACGAACAAATTTCTTTACCGAAAGAGGATTTGAAAAAAACGGTATCCCAACAATTAGGTTTCGCAAGAATGGGAACGAATATTTCAAATTCAATAGAAAACATTCTGTTGCTGTTGCAAAAACAACAAAAAATAGAAATATCCGAAGACAATATGGCGGTTAAACTCAAACAATAAGGCAAAAGACTATTGTAATGTTATACCGTAAATGGAAGAAAGTCGGTCTTTGATTTTCTTCTCGTCGTCTTTATCAAAAGTCAGACGTATTCTGTCCGCCTCTATGTAGGTATAATTATCCTTTGTGAAATTATTGTCTTTAAGGAACTTATTAACTTGTCCCATAACGGCGAAATCAAATGAAAAAATCACCTCCGTTTGCGGTACTTTGACGATAATTTCCGCTTGATCCACCGCATTTTGTGCAGCTTGACGATAGGCTTTTGCCAGATTACTCGCTCCCAATTTGATACCTCCGAAATATCTGACCACAACAATCAACACGTTTTTCAATTCATTGGAATCAATAGCGGCAAGTATGGGTACTCCTGCGGTATTGTTCGGTTCTCTGTCGTCATTGGTACGGTAAAGAGCGATATTCTTCTGTTCGGGATTTATCATCTGAGGGTCAATACGCCAAGCATAGCAGTGATGTCTGGCATCAAAGTACTCGCTTTTCAATTCATCAACCAAACCTTTAACTTCTTCCGGAGAATGTATGGGATAGATGAAAGAAAGAAACTTACTTTTCATCTCTTTGTATTCCGAACAGGCAGGTTTTTTAATTGTTTTGAACGCACTCATATTCCGTCAGAAACTAAAAAAGAATTATTTTACGGTATATTCCTATCGCAACATTTTCAATGCTTTATTAAGCGAATCGATAAATATATCTATATCTTCTTTTGTAGTGTAAGCGGCAAAAGAGAGCCTGTCCGTACCTTCAATTCCGAATTTCTGCATAACGGGTTCGGCACAATGATGACCCGTTCTTATAGCCACGCCCATAGCATCCAACAGCGTTCCCAAATCCAAATGATGCACGCCGTCAACAAGAAAAGATATACAGGAGGATTTATGCTTTGCGTTGCCGAATATACGTAATCCGTCAATTTCTTTAAGTCTTTGCGTTGCATAATCCGACAAATAATCCTCATAAGCAAACAACTCTTCGGTATCATTGGATTTCAACCAACTCAAAGCCGTTGCCAAACCGATAACGTCGGCAACCGACGGCGTGCCTGCTTCAAATTTGTAAGGCAGGTCATTATAAGTTGTTTTCTCCATAGTAACCTCCTTAATCATTTCCCCGCCTCCGTGATAGACTGCCATCTTCTCCAAAATATCTTTCTTTGCATACAAAACGCCTGCACCCATAGGAGCATAGACTTTATGCCCCGAAAAGACGAACATATCTGCATCCGAATCCTTTACGTCTATTCGTTTGTGTGCTATTGACTGTGCTCCGTCAATAAGTACGTAACATCCTATACTGTGGCACAGGGAGATTATTTCCTTTATATCATTCACCGTACCCAAAGTATTGGAAATATGGCAAACGGAAAGCAGTTTGGGCTTTACTGATAATATCTTCTCTTTAACGTTTTCCAACTCTCCGTTTTCATCAAAAGTAAGATAATCCAATGAAAAACCGCAATCATCCCTTGCTATCTGCCAAGGAACTATATTGGAATGATGCTCCATTTGAGTAATCATCACCGTATCGTCCTTTGTCAGAAAAGTTTTGCTGAAAGAATGTGCAATAAGGTTGATGCTTTCGGTAGTACCTCTTGTAAAAATAATCTCTTCTTTGCTGTCCGCATTGATGAATGCACGCACTACCTCCCTGCTTTTTTCAAACATATCGGTAGCCAGCCCCGACAGATAATGTACTCCCCTATGTACGTTAGCATTGTATTTGGTATAATAATCGACTATCGAGTTGATGACGGCAAACGGCTTTTGTGTCGTTGCCGCATTGTCCAAATAAACAAGCGGATACTTACCTCTTATTTTCGTTTCAAGTATAGGAAACTGCCTTCGCAAATATTCTGCATCAAACATATAACATCCTCCATTTAATATACATAATCACAAAAAATAACAGCAACAATGCTAAAAAGACATAAAAAATTATGCTTCCTTTCTTACTTAACCGCACTCTGCCTTCCTGCTTTTCTTTTCTGATTCTCTGTATATCCATATTCTTTACGGTATTACGTATAATTTTAAGCGGTGCAAAAATACTACATTTTTAATTATAAACCGCTTACGAACGATGTTTTTTAGCAAAAACTACGTCAAAAACACTATACGAAATGAGAATATTTTATCAAATCGTTTTTTTACGGAGATTTTTTCAGTGATTTTCGTTGTTTTCTCAATGATTTTTGTAAAAATCACACACTTTTTGAAAATATTCTCAATGAAAATTATTGTTTTTCAGCGTGAATTTTTATTGTAATGATTATCATATTAAAAAAAGTATTCGTAACTTTGCAAACGAATAAAAAAAGTGTGTGATGCGTTGGGGATTGATTCTGCAATATAACGGAAAAAATTATCACGGTTGGCAACGTCAAAATGATGATACTCCTACCGTGCAGGGTGTTTTGTGCAAATACTTTTCCGATGTGTTGCAGGAGAATATTTTAGTTTTAGGTTGCGGACGCACCGACACGGGAGTACATGCCAAAAACTATGTCGCTTATTTCGATTCGATCAATCTGACAAGCGATAAAGTCGAATGGCTGCTTTGGAAAATAAACTCCTATCTGCCTTATGACATAAGAATCAACCATATAGTCAGAGTACCCGACAATTTCAACGCCCGTTTTGACGCACTCAGCCGAACCTACCGTTACTATATAGCAACGGTAAAACAACCTTTCAATGCGGATTTCTCATGGTTTATTCCTCAACGATTGGATTTAAAGAAAATGAATACGGCTGCAAGAGTGATGTATCAATACGATGATTTTACTTCGCTCAGCAAACTTAACACCCAAACTGCCACAAGTATTTGCAGAGTACTTTATGCACACTGGGAGAAAAAAGGCGAAATGCTTGTTTTTACCATAAGAGCAAACAGATTCTTACGTAATATGGTCAGAGCAACTGTGGGAACACTTGTCGAAGTCGGCAAAGGCAGTATGAGTGTCGAGGAGTTTTCAAAAGTTATAGATGCCAAAGAACGCGGTCATGCCGCACGTTCGGCACAAGCACAGGGATTGTTTTTAGAAGAAATAGAATATGACAGAAGTATTTTCCCTAAAAAACTCTTTGAATGGTAATAATTCCGTTCTTTATTCACAAGGGTAACAATTCTTCTTACTTTTTACAATTACGGTATAAGAAAAAAAGACGGATAACTCTTTGATTGCTCAATTGAAAAAGTTATCCGTTTGATTGTAAAGAATGTATGCCGAAAAATATTCTTATCTTCTCAATTTAACATCCTTGTCCGTCTGTTTAACCCTCATAGGTTCTTTGTTCGGTACGCTTTTGAATTGATGTCTTGGTTGCTTTGCTTTTACAGCATCGGAACTGCGGACTGCGTTATGTCTTTCGCTACCGCGTTTGTTTATGGATTTCTTATCGCCTTTCAACCTCAATATGTCAGGATGTGATTTCATTTCCCTGACTTTAACGTTTTCCGTACCTTTGAATTGTGATTCCTGTTTAAGTTCCTGTGCCGAAGCCGAGAAACACCATGCAGTTAATATAACTACCGATAAAATCAATGCTTTTTTCATATCTTGGTCCTCCGAATTTTAATTTTAAAAACGTTATTATCAAAAACTTTGCCAAAAACACTTCATCGTCCGCATTCATATTATGTGGCAGCCGTTTTTTTAATAATCAAATCAAAGGAAAGTGTATATAAAAAAAGAAAGGTAAGCTACTTATATCGCACCGCTACAACCTTTTTATCCTTGCTTCGGTCAAGACCTGGGGAGTTTCAAAGGGAGCTGGTCGTACAAGACTTACCCGACTGCAAAATTACAACAATTTTCATAATTGGCAATATTTTTTCGGCTTTTTTGTCAAATAAAATGATATTTTAGTAATTTTGTAACTTTGTTTTGAATATCATGAAAACGGACTTAAACGATATTTTACAAAAAAACGGCAATTTCAGTAAAGAAGAATTGGTTTTTCTCCTTTCTTTACAAGGCAGTGATATGCAGAAACTGTTGGACAAGGCTTTGGAAGTCAAACTAAAATATTTGGATAACAAAGTACGTCTGAGAGGATTGATTGAATATTCCAACAAATGCAGAAAAAACTGTCTTTATTGCGGATTGAGAAGCAGTAATACTTCAGTCAAACGCTATGAACTCTCGGAAGACGAAGTTATCGAATGTGCAAAAATGGCAATGGACTCTCATTACGGCTCGATTGCCATACAATCAGGAGAAAGACAGGATAAAGAGTTCGTTGAAAAGATAGAATATTTAATAAAAAAGGTAAAACAAATCAGCAATAACAAACTCGGTATCACTCTTTCCTTGGGAGAACAGAGTTTTGAAACGTACAAACGATGGTTTGATGCAGGAGCCCACCGCTATCTTTTGAGAATAGAAGCCTCAAATAAGAATTTGTATTACAAAATTCACCCAGAAAACGAACTGCATTCATACGAGAACAGAATTTCATGCATAGATAATCTCTTGAAAACAGGTTATCAAACGGGAACGGGAGTAATGATCGGACTGCCTTTTCAGACTAAAGAAGATTTGGCAGACGATCTGTTGTTTTTCAAAGCAAAAAATGTTGCAATGGTCGGTATGGGGCCTTTCATTCCTCACCCCGATACTCCGTTGTGGCAATACAAAGATCTTATTCCCGACAAACGGGAACGAATGCGTTTGACTTTGAAAATGATTGCCGTATTACGTTTGATGATGCCGCAAATCAATATGGTAAGTGCAACCGCCAACCAAACGATTGACGAATCGGGAAGAGAAAAAGCCGTTGTTTGCGGAGCCAATGTTATAATGCCGAATCTGTCTCCCGAAGAAAACAGGGAAGAATATTCCATCTATCCCGATAAAGCCTGCGTGCATGACAAACCTGACCAATGTCGCAATTGTCTTGATATACGTATGCATACCATTGACCATGAAATCCTGTATGACGATTGGGGAGACAGCCTTGCTTTCACTAAAACTCACCCCGAACAGGCAGGTTTGAAGTGAAAAATCCGAAAAAATAAGATTATGCCGTGAAAAATTAATATTGTAAGAAAAATTTTGTACCTTTGCAGTTCAATATTATTTTTGCAATGAGAAAACTTATCGTTATTCTTTCCATAGTCGTTTTTTTGTTTTCCTGTTCTACAACCGGAAAAGTAAAGGATTTGACTTTTTACAAAAACGGCAAAACCGAATATCATATAATCATATCAGAGAAAGCAACGGACAACGAAATCTTTGCAGCAAAACATTTACAACAAGCCATATACAAAATAAGCGGAGCGAAGATTCCTATCGTCAATCATTGCAGAACAACACACAACAAAGAAATTCACATAGGAAATACGGAAAACTACAATTCCAAAAAGTCGAACAAAAATAAAACGTTTGCAGTCGGCAACGGATTTACGGTATTACACAAAGGCAATTCCTTATATTTCAACGGTAAAGACGACGTTCAGACAATGTATGCCGTAATCGATTTTACGGAAAAATATCTGAAAGTACGTCATTACGCAAAAGATTGCAGTTATTACCCCGTTGATTCCGCTCTGTGTTTGAAAAACTTCAATTCCTACTCTTATTCGCCGATTAATACTTACAGAAACGTGAATAGTATGTTTGTTCGCAAAGACAATACTTTAAAACGTCTGCTCAAACTCAATACTACCGACGATATGTTTGCCAACGGCTACTTTGTACATACTATTCTGAAATTCGTTCCGCCACAGGACTTCTTCGATTCTCATCCTGAGTATTTTGCTTTGATTAACGATCAACGCAACCGCCGTCAAGTATGTTGGACTAATGAAGATGTATATCAACTTGTCAAAGAAAACCTGTCGGAGGCTATGATTACCCAACCTGATAAGAAAGTTTGGAGCGTTTCTCAAGAAGACAATGATATTGTCTGCCGATGCAGTCGGTGTCAGTACTTAATTGACAAACACAAATCCGATGCCGCACCGATTATTTATTTTGTCAATAGGCTGGCAAAGGAATTTCCCGATAAAACTATCTCAACTCTTGCTTACAGATTCTCAAGAAAATGTCCTGAAAACATAAGTCTTGAAAACAATGTTCAAATTATGCTGTGCAGTATTGAATGCGACAGAAATAAAACCATAGAAGAACAGGGAAACGTCAGTGGTACTTTCGCTTATGATTTGACTCAATGGGGTAAGGTTACGAAAAATATCTTTCTTTGGGACTACGAGTGCGATTTTGATTACTATCTTTCGCCGTTTCCTAATCTGCACACTCTGCAACCCAATATTCAGTTCTTCGTCAAAAACAATGCTTTTCAACACTTCCAACAAGCTAACTGCGATGCAGGTCATGAGTTTTCGGAATTGAAAAACTATCTGATTGCCACCTTGCTTTGGAATCCTGACATAAACTTTGACAGCACCGTTACGGAATTTTGCGAAAACTATTACGGAAAAGCAGGCAGGTATATCAAAAAATATATAGACGATATTGAACGTATTGCAATTGAAAACAAAGATCTAATCAGTTTGGATATATACGGCTCGCCCGTCAAATTGAAAGATAACCTTTTGACAAAAGAAAATCTTGACAAATGGATGCAATGGTTTGACACAGCACAAAGTGCGGTCAAACAAGACAGCATTTATTTGATAAGAGTCAAAACTGCATTGTTGAGTCTGCAATATGCCGTAATGGAAATTGCAAAAACCGATATGTACGGCTCTGACGGATGGTTTGAAATGACTGACGGCAAATGGTCTGTTAAAAAAGACATGGCTCAAATGTTGGAAGATTTCCATTCTGTTACAACTCAAATCGGTATGTCGGATATAAACGAAAAGGGTCTGACTCCCGAAGAGTACTATCTGTCTACAAAACGTATGCTGGATGCCGATTTGTCTGCCAATGCGGCTTTTCATAAGAAAGTTTCCGCTGATATAATGCCGTCTGATCTGTATTCCGACGGCCGATTGCGAACATTAACCGACGGAGTTAAAGGTTCGGACGACTATAAACTGTTATGGTTAGGATGGTGGGGCGAAGATTTTGTACTAAACCTTGATTTGGAGCAGAGCGTTAAAAACAAAACTGTAACGATTTCTTCACTCAATAAACCTGCATCATGGATTTTGCATCCTTTGTCAGTAGAATGCGAAACAAGTACCGATAACAAAAATTGGACTTCAGCAGGAAAACTTAACGCAGACGGAAATAACCGCAACAATCCGGTTATTAAGGAATTTACATTCAAACCTGAGGGAAACTTTCGTTACATACGTTTCAAAATTGAGGGAACAAAAACACTTCCTGCATGGCATCACTGCTATAAAGAGAAATCATGGGTATTTTTAGACGAAATTATCGTTAAATAAGAGATATTTTTTTAAGACTAAAACACTTATCGGAATAATATTGAGAAATATATCGGAGTTTTAATTCAGGAAAATTTTAACATACACAAGTTGATGACAGAAGAAGTTAGAGATAAAGCACAAGGTTCGGTATTCAAATTTGCTTTTCGTTGGGGAAGTATCATAGGGTTTTTCACATTGGTTTATTATCTTACGGGATTTTACACGGGATGGGACAAATCGCTTTACTTTAATGACGTATATTTCTTTGTGGAAATAGCAATGATTGCATGGATGATTGTTACATATCGCAAAGAAAATGAATTGGAATACGTAAAATTCTCACGTATCATGCTTATAGGCTTTTATGCCTCATTGATTATCGCAGGATTTTATACCCTTTACTTCTTTTTACGAATGGAGAGGCTGGATACCATGTTCTTTCAAACCTATTTCTCCCAAGTTCTTACAATGATCAAGGAACAGTTTAACATTGATTATTCAAAAGCCGTTACTCCTCAAATGAATACATTGTTTAAAGCAAGTTTTCTTTTCTCTTTATACATATCTTCCATTATAAGTAATATGATTTATACCCTGCTGCTTGCCGCTTTTATGTCGTTTAATCAACGAATTTATAAAAAACAATGAGAAAATTAGTAGGAAAATATCAATCAACAATACACGGAAACTACTCCCGTATGTCATTACGTTACGGAATATTAATCGGAATCATTATGATTGTCGTTCTGATGATAAGATACCTGTCTGCATACAAACCGTCTTCACCAATGACACTATGGGACAACATAACGCTTTTGATAACAATGGCAATATGCGTGTATCATTACCGTTCATCGTTGGAAAATAAGAAAATAACTTTCAAAGAAGGGTGGTTGGTAGGTTTTTATTCGGGATGCGTTGCGGCAATTCTCTTCGGAGTTTTCCTTTATCTGTACTCAAATAGTATAGATACCGAAATGAGTCTGCGTTGTGCCAATGTATTAAGACGCATTCAGGATTACGCTTCCTATACAGAAGAACAGTTCGCCGAAATGACCAAACCTTCGGTTTTGGCTGTGCAGTCAATGATATATAATGCAATAATGGCTGTTTTATGGGCTTTTTTGGTTGCAATAATCTTGAAAAACGAGGATGCAAAACAAATAATAAAGGAAAAATAATTTATAAACAAAGGAATAAATTGCCGAATCAAAAATATATAATCTGATATGGATATATCAATAATAGTACCGCTGTTTAACGAAGTTGAATCCGTAGGTCCTTTGACCGATTGGATCAAAAAGGTTATGGACGAAAATCAGTTCAGTTACGAAATCATTATGATAGATGACGGAAGCAATGACGGATCATATAAAGAAATAGAGCGTTTGATAGAGAAAAATTCTAATATCAAAGGAATAAAATTCCGCAGAAATTACGGCAAGAGTGCTGCTTTAAACGTTGGTTTTGAACATTGTCAGGGTGATGTCGTAATTACTATGGATGCAGACCTGCAAGATTCACCCGATGAAATACCCGAGTTGTTCAGAATGATAAAACAAGACGGTTATGATTTAGTTTCAGGATGGAAGAAAAAACGTTATGACAGCAAATTGGCAAAGAACTTTCCGAGTAAATTATTCAACGCAACTACAAGAATGTTTTCCGGTATAAAACTTCACGACTTCAATTGCGGATTGAAGGCTTACAGACAAGATGTTGTCAAATCCATTGAAGTTTACGGCGAAATGCACCGCTACATTCCCGTTATTGCAAAATGGGCAGGTTTTTCTAAAATAGGCGAAAAAGTAGTTCAACACCGCAAACGCCAATTCGGAACTTCCAAATTCGGAATAAACAGATTCATCAACGGCTACTTGGATCTGATGAGCATTATGTTTGTTTCCAAATTCAGCAAGAAACCTATGCACTTTTTCGGTACTGTCGGCAGTATTATGTTCCTTATCGGTATTTTGGCTGCCTTAGTACTCGGCATTCAAAAGGGAATAGCAATATACAACGGCATACCTATGCGACGTATTACCGATACAACTTATTTCTATATCGCACTTACGACATTGGTTATCGGTATTCAGTTGTTCCTTGTCGGATTTTTGGCTGAACTTATCGGAAGAAACTCCCCTACCCGCAATACTTATCTGATTGAAAAAGAAAGTAATTTCACTTATTATAATTAAGAATAACACTAATACATACTTCAAAAATAAATTATTGGAATAAGAAAAAATAAAATGCCGTTTTGGAAAACTCTTTTCTGAAAACAATCTGACAACTACTGACAATATTCTGTTTTTATCACACAATAATTTTACATTAAAAGAACGGCAGGACGTAATTTGAAAAAATATGCAAATGGAAATAAAATAGAATATAGAGGATTCAATCAATGTGAAGCGGACGTTATTATCCGATTCCGCCTTTATCGAAAGAATTGAAAAAAGTATTAATACAATAGTCAATACTTTTGAAAACGGCGGTAAAGTTCTTTTTTGCGGTAACGGAGGTTCTGCAGCCGATGCTCAACATTTGGCAGCCGAATTATCAGGACGTTTCCGTATCGACCGCAAACCTTTATATGCCGAAGCCTTGCATGTAAATACCTCTTATTTAACATCCGTTGCAAATGATTATTCATACGATACCGTTTTTGAACGTATGGTTGAAGCCGCAGGACGCAAAGGGGATGTACTGATTGCCGTTTCTACTTCTGGAAACAGCATAAATATTTGTAAAGCAGTACAAAAAGCAGAATCCATAGGTATGCATACCATCGCCTTAACGGGAGAGAGCGGAGGAAAGTTGAAGGAAATATCGGATATTCTGCTCAACGTACCGTCTTGTGACACACCTCGTATTCAAGAAGCCCATATTATGATCGGCCATATTATCTGTGAAGAAGTTGAAAAAGCACTTTTCGGAAATATTCAATAAAAACAAAACAAGAATATCTGATTTGAGGAACATGAATAACGGAAAAATAAATCTGACATCTAATACTTCATTGTTTTTGGATAGGGACGGCGTAATCAACATAAGAAAGATTGGCGGTTATATACAATCTTACGATGAATTTCGTTTTGAAAACAAGGTGAAAGAGGCTTTGAGAATTTTTAACTCAAAATTCAATCATATTTTTATTGTAACCAACCAACAGGGAATAGGCAAAGGGCTGATGAGTGAGCAGGATTTTCTGACACTTACCGATTGTATGTTAGCAGATATAACAAAAAGCGGCGGAAGAATAGATAAGGTCTATCACTGTCCTGACCTCAAAGAAGTATCTTCCCCGAATCGTAAGCCGAATGTAGGAATGGCATTCAAGGCTGCAAGAGATTTTCCAGAGATTGTTTTTTCCGACAGCATAATGGCAGGCGACAGCAATTCGGATATGCTGTTCGGAAAACGTTGCGGTATGACTACCGTTTTTATAGATAACAAAACAGGGGAAGATTATGACGAAGAACTTATTGATTATAAGTTTGACAGCCTTTTTTCTTTCGCTGAATTTTTAATAAAATGATAATAACAAAATAACTTTTAATATTATGCAACAGAATTGTAAATCAGGTTTGGCTTTCGGTTTGCTTTTATACTCTTTTTCAATGTTGAATGCACAGAATGTTACCGATGCAAACGGAAAAAAACAAGGAGAATGGATAAAAAAAGACAATAAAGGACACATTGTCTATAAAGGACAATTCAAAGACGATTATCCTACGGATACCTTTTATTATTACGACAAGAAAGGTAAATTGGAGTTAAAGAATTATTTTACCGAAAAAGGCAAAAGAACTCATTCTCAATTTCTTTACCCTAACGGGCGTATAAAAGCCGAAGGTGATTACGTCAATAAGAAAAAAGAAGGACTCTGGGTGTATTATACTGAAAAGGGAATCAAAATTGCAGAAGAAAACTACAAAAACAATCTCAAAGACGGTGAGGAAAAGAAGTGGGAAACTAAAGGAAAAGATATTATAGAGGTAACTAATTACAAACAAGGTGTCAAAGAAGGCGAATATTTTCAAACTCTGTACGGTGAAGGTTACTACACGAGTTACTACAAAAACGATTTACTTGACGGAAGTTACAAAGAATATTACCCTGACAAGACTTTGAAAATCAAAGGTCAGTTCTCGAAAGGCAAAAAAGAAGGAACATGGGAAGTTTATGACAGGTCTTCCACTTGCGTTCAAAAACTATTTTACGAAAACGATGTTTTCAAAGGCGATTTGATTCGTTTCAACGTTCAACAAGGTGTCAAAGAAATTGCACAGAAAGATATAGCCATGTTCAGAAAAGCAGGCAAACAAACACAAATAGTATTGATGAACGGTGATAGAATCAACGTATTCAATTCCTTATCTTCCATTGTGCCGCTTACTTCCGTTACGGATTTTATACGTATAAACGAAAAACAGGAAATATATATCAACATCTCGGTCATTGAAGGACTTAATGCAAACAACAGCGTCAAGACAAAAGTTGATTCTGGTTATGAAATTTTTCCTGACAATGACGGACGAAAACTTATAGAATCAATGTTTCGTACTGAATTTTAGAAATAAAACTGCAACAAGTTAATATCATAAGATAACTTATACCAACTGAAATAAAGTAAGATTCAATAAAAATCTTACTTTATTTTTTATTTCTATTTTCAAACATTATCTCATACGCTTATTCTTCCTGAAAAAGTGCGTGATTTTCAGCAAATCTTTAATGATTTTCACCATAATCTCAATGATTTTATCAGTAATCACACTAAATTCTACGACATTCTCCATATTTCTATTTTCGTCTTTTTTCACTATCCTTATACCCTTTTAGTCGTTATTGACTATTTTTATGCTTTATTTCCTTTTTTTTAATATATAATCAAAAAAATATATTACCTTTGCAAAATAAAATAAACGAAGAACAAAATGATACAAAGAATTCAGACACTATGGCTTTCATTAGCCGTGCTTCTATGCGTTGCAGCATTTTTCTTTCCGCTTGCAATGTTCGGTTTTTCTTACAGAGATATATCAATCAGTGCAATATACAAACTGTTACCGGTAAACACGGCTCCTTATCAAAACTCCCCTGCTCTGTTTGCTTTGATTGCTAATTGTTTGTCAGGAATTTTGGCTCTTGTTACCATATTCCTTTACAAAAACAGACGTCTGCAAATGAGAGTATTGGCATTTGCTTTCCTTTTTGCCGTTATGGAATTGGCAGTAATTTATTTTTATCAATTGGATGCCGGTCTTGAGGAAGCCGTTACCTCTCTTTACAAGAGTACTCCTCAGGCTATTGCATCGGCCGTTGAAAATGCCAGAACTACTTGGGGACTTGCGTCCTATTTCCCTATTGCACAAATAATCTTCTTTATCTTTGCTTTGAACGGCATAAAAAAGGACGAAGCATTGGTAAGAAGTGCTGACAGATTGAGGTAAAAATACCGAAATAAAATAGCAAATAACATAAAATAATAACATAAATTTTAGAAAATTAGCATGATAGAACTTATCAACAAAGGAGTTTATCTTCTTGATGGTGAAAAAATCGTGATGAACGCTGAGAATATGCCTTCAGCTGATGAAGCACGTGAAAATACAATAGCATACGGCATCCTTAGAAGCCACGAAGTAGATGGCAATAAAGGTAAGAAAATGAGAATCAAATTCGATGCTTTGATTTCTCATGATATTACTTACGTAGGTATTATTCAAACTGCCCGTGCAAGCGGATTGCAAAAATTCCCTTTGCCTTACGGTATGACAAACTGCCACAACTCTTTATGTGCCGTAGGAGGAACGATAAACGAAGATGACCACGTTTTCGGATTATCCGCTGCTAAGAAATACGGCGGCATATTCGTACCGACCAATCAGGCCGTTATTCACCAGTATGCCCGCGAAGCTATGGCAAAATGCGGAAATATGATTTTAGGCTCCGACTCTCATACCCGTTACGGCTCACTTGGTAACATGGGTGTTGGTGAAGGTGGAGGCGAATTGGTAAAACAATTGCTTGAAAACACTTGGGACATCAACGCTCCTGAAGTTGTATTGGTTTGGTTGGAAGGCGAGCCTCGCAAAGGCGTAGGCCCTCACGATGTTGCAATATCTTTGGTTAAGGCTACCTTTGAAAACGGTTTCGTAAAGAACAAAGTTTTGGAATTTGCAGGACCCGGAGTAAAGAATCTGCCTATTGATTTCCGTAACGGTATAGAGGTTATGACTACCGAGACAACTTGCTTGACTTCTATTTGGGTTACCGATGAAGAAGTTCATTCTTATTACAAAATGCACGGAAGAGAGCAGGATTATAAAGAATTACGTCCGGGTAAAGTTGCTTATTACGACAGCATGATCAAGATTGATTTGTCAAAACAGGAATGCATGATTGCTTTGCCTTATCACCCTTCAAACGCTTATACTATTCACGAATTGCAGGCTAATCCTGAGAAGATTCTTCGCGAAGTTGAAGAAGACTCAAAGAAACGTTTCGGCGATAAGATTCAAATCGACTTGGTAAGCAAAGTAAAAGACGGTAAAGTTATGGCTGATCAGGGAATCATCGCAGGTTGTGCCGGTGGTACTTACGACAACTTAGCTGCCGCTGCCGCTATTTTGAAAGACAAATCTACAGGTAACGGCTATTTCACGGCAAGTGCTTATCCTCAATCCATACCTGTTTATTTGGCTGCTACACGTTCTCACATTGCTGAAGATTTATTGGAAGCCGGAGTTGCTATCAAACCTGCTTTCTGCGGACCTTGTTTCGGTGCAGGCGATGTTCCTTCAAACAACGGTTTGAGTATTCGTCATACTACAAGAAACTTCCCTAACCGTGAGGGATCTAAACCTAAAGACGGTCAAATTTCATTAGTTGCTTTGATGGATGCTCGTTCCATTGCCGCAACTGCTGCCAACGGAGGCGTGATTACTGCTGCTACGGACATAGATTATGACGTTAATTACGCAGGTTATCAATTTGACCCTAAGGTCTATGAAAAGAGAGTTTATAACGGCTACGGTAAAGCAGACCCTACGGCTGAATTACGTTATGGTCCGAATATCAAAGACTGGCCGAAGATGTACGCTATGGAAGAAAATATGTTGCTTGAATTGGCTGCAGTTATCCACGACCCTGTTACTACAACTGACGAATTGATACCTTCAGGCGAAACTTCTTCTTACCGTTCCAATCCTTTGAAATTGTCTGAATTTGCTTTATCCCGTCGCGTTCCTGAATATGTAGGATTGAGCAAGAGAATACAAAGTGAAGACCTTGAGAGAAGAAAAGGTAATGTTCCTCAAAATGTTAAGGATGCTTTGGCAAAAGTAGGTGCTGATGCAAAGAATACGTCTTTCGGTTCTTGTGTATTCGCAAATAAACCCGGGGACGGTTCTGCAAGAGAACAGGCTGCATCATGTCAAAAAGTTCTTGGCGGAGACGCTAATATTTGTTATGAATACGCAACAAAACGTTACCGCAGCAACTGCATAAATTGGGGTATTATGCCTTTCACAATTTCCCCTGATACACCGTTTGACTACAACCCTGGTGATTTTGTTTTCGTTAAGGGCATAAGACAGGCAGTTTTGGATTGTAAAGAAGAAATTGATGCAAAGGTTATAACAAAAGACGGAGTAAAAGATATTCATCTGTTCTTCCAAAACTTGACTCAAGATGAGAGAACTATTTTGACAGAAGGCTGCTTGATGAATTACTATGCTTCTCAAAAGAAATAATCATTAAGAAAGAATAATTTGATAAAGTGCGTAACGAAACGGTTACGCACTTTATATTATATCATTATGAACAAAGATAATTGATTATAAAATGCAATTATCCGTTTGTTCGGTATTTATAATATAAAAATGAATATCGGAATTAATGTGCTTTTAAATATTCAAGGTATTTTTTCGGAATAAAATATATGAAACAATTTACTTATAAAACATTCGGCACATGTTCTCAATTTATTGATATAGAACTTGACGGCGATATTGTCAATAATGTAAATTTCATCGGAGGATGTGCCGGCAATACGCAGGGTGTAGCGGCTTTAGTCAAAGGAATGAAAGTCAAAGATGCAATTACAAGACTAAAAGGCATTGACTGCCACGGAAAAGGTACAAGTTGTCCCGATCAATTGGCAATTGCATTGGAGAAAATGATTTCGTAAAATGTAATAATGAAGTATCACTTCTATTAATTAACAGGTTGAACTGATCAACGGATGAGAAGTGTTGTTCACAATAAGAAAAGACTGCTGTTACTATGAAAGTAACAGCAGTCTTTTCTTATTGAATTAAAGAACACTTTATTTCTTAATAACTTTTTCTTTAATACGAGCACTTTTACCCGAAAGTTCTCTCAAGTAATAGATTCTTGCTCTGCGAACAACACCGTGTTTATTTACTACAATATGATCAATAAATGGACTGTTCATAGGGAATATTCTTTCAACACCTACTCCGTTTGATATCTTTCTAACGGTGAATGTGTTGTTAGCTTCTCCTTTATGTCCTTTAATCTGGATAACTATTCCTTGGAATTGCTGGATACGCTCCTTATTTCCTTCACGGATTTTATAAGCTACCGTAATAGTGTCGCCTGATTTGAACTTCGGAAATTCCTTAGCAGGATTCTGACTCTCAATAAATTTCATTAGATCTTCCATCTCTTTTCTCTCTGTTTTAAGGTTACACTACTATTTTTTTACTGTTTTAACTATCGCACTGAATACTTGAGGGTCATTCATAGCAAGATCTGCCAAAACTTTACGATTCAACTCTATGTTGTTCTTATGTAACAAGCCCATGAATACAGAATAAGATATTTCATTCTGACGGCATGCTGCATTAATACGGTTAATCCATAAAGCACGGAATTCTCTTTTCTTTACTCTTCTGTCTCTGAATGCATAAGTCTGACCTTTTTCCCATTTGTTCTTTGCAACGGTCCAAACATTCTTACCTCTTCCCCAATAACCTTTAGTACGGTTAAGGATTTTTTTTCTGCGCTGTCTTGAAGCAACAGCATTTACACTTCTTGGCATTTTTTAATGTTTCTTTTTTTTCATATCAGCGGCAAAATCCGTTTGCACTTAATACTGATACAATGGTTAATAAACTTTTTTACCCGATTGTGCCGTTAAGAATTATCTTCCTAACATTTCGTTCAACACTTTTGCGTCTGCATTTGACACTGTTGAATAAGCACATAATGCTCTTTTTCTCTTATTTGATTTCTTTGTCAAAATGTGAGAATGATAAGCATGTCTTCTTTTCAATTTACCTGATGCAGTTACTGTAAATCTTTTCTTTACAGATGCTCTGGTTTTTGTTTTTGGCATTTTTATGTCCTCTTTTTTGTGGTTAATAAATTTATTTACTTGTTTTCGGATTATATGTTTTTATGTTCAAAACATTTTGCATTTTTGTCATCATGCTCAATTGTCTTTAACTTATCAACATCTCCGAGCAAAACGTTTCTACAACGTTTTAATATCTTTTTTATTGTCTATTTCTTCTTCACAGGAGCAATAATCATCAACATTTTTTTACCCTCTAACTTAGGCATTTGCTCCGGCTTACCGTAATCAAGCAACGCTTCGGCAAATTTCAACAGTTTCTGCTCTCCCTGCTCTTTATAAACTATCGTTCTTCCCTTAAAGAACACATCAACCTTAACTTTATTTCCTTCGGTTAAGAAACGAATAGCATGCTTTAATTTAAAATCAAAATCATGATCATCCGTTTGAGGTCCAAGTCTGATCTCTTTTACCGACATCTTCACGGATTTGGCCTTTTTCTCTTTCTCCTTTTTTTTCTGCTCGTAAAGGAATTTCTGATAATTCATCACCTTACAAACAGGCGGATTAACGTTCGGAGAAATCTCCACTAAATCCAAACCCATCTCATTTGCAAGTGCCAACGCTTCTTTAATACTGCAAATCTTCGGTTCAAACCCTTCTCCGACTACTCTGACTATCGGTTCTTTAATATTCTCATTAATCAAGTGAGGTACCTCTTTTTTTACCGGTCCCCTACCGCGAGATTGATTTATTGTTTCTATAACCTGTCCTCCTTATATATTTAATA
>JAFUYA010000056.1 GCA_017477025.1 Bacteroidales bacterium
ATCTTCTTTTAAATTCGGAGAGAATTATTCCACAGGCTACCGATGCATTCAATGATTCAACTTCATCGGTGTTGGCAAAACAAGGTATAGTTATAGGACAATTTATCATTTGAAGAATATCATCGCTGATACCGTGTGATTCGTTTCCTATAATTATGACGCCGTCGGATGACAATTTTTCCGTATATATGTTTTCCCGTTGTGAAGAACCGTGCCGTAAACGTATTTGGACGGATATTTCTGAAGAAATGAATACAAGTTAGTGTATACTAAATTAGTATGAAAGATTGCTCCCATAGTTGATTGTAAAACTTTCGGATTGTAGCAATCTACCGTATTTTCGTTACATATAATATTCTTTATGCCGAACCATACACAGAGACGTATAATAGTTCCAAGATTTCCCGGATTATTGATATTATCCAGTGCTACAATTAATTGATTTTTGTTATCATAAAATGGCAAATTACAATCATAATTCTTGTTTGCCTTCTGTCTTACAACGCACAACACTTCGTCAGGAGTTTTTAAGGAACTTATTCTGCAAAGCTCTTTATTATTAATAGTAACCGTTTTTTCGTATATATGTTTATTCCTTATTATTGTATCATTTTCTTGCAACCAAGATTCCGTGCCGAAGATATTGATGATTTCATAATTACTTTTTAATAATTCTCCGGTCATTTTGCGGCCTTCCACAACGAACATATTTAGCTCTTTACGGTATTTTTTCTCTTTCAAAGACGTTACGGTCTTAATTTGTGCGTTGGTTATCATATCGTGAGGATAAAAATGAAAACAGGAGAATTTATTCTTCTCCTGTTTTTTATTATCAAACTAAACAATGTTTATTTTTTGATTATTCAGCGACAACATCAAAAGCAAACTCAGCTTTAATATCTTTATAGACATTAACAACTGCTTGATAATTACCAAGTTCTTTGATTGCTTCACCTTTGATAGCGATTTTCTTTCTGTCAACATCCATATCAAACTGAGCTTTTATAGCATCGGATAGTTGGATTGAATTGACAGAGCCGTAAATTTTACCGTTATCACCAGCCTTAGTAGCAATTTTCAAACCGGTTATAGCATTTATCTTTTCGGCTACCGCTTCTGCTTCCTGTCTTATTTTCTGTTCTTTGAAAGCACGTTGTTTCAAGTTCTCAGCCAAGACCTTTTTTGCTGAAGCAGTTGCCATGATTGCCATTCCTTGAGGAATAAGATAATTGTTTGCGTAACCGTCCTTAACTTTTACGATCTCGTCTTTATAACCTACGTGTGCAACGTCCTGTTTTAATATAATTTCCATCTCTTTCCCTCCTTTATTATTTCAATAAGTCAGCTACGTACGGCATTAATGCAAGATGTCTTGCTCTTTTGATTGCCTGAGCAACTTTCTTCTGGTATTTGTTTGATGTACCCGTGATTCTTCTCGGTAATATCTTACCTTGTTCGTTTACGAACTTAAGAAGGAAATCAGCATCCTTATAATCAATATACTTTATACCGCTTTTTTTGAATCGGCAGTATTTTTTTCTTTGTGTTTCAACCTTTATAGGGGTCAAATACTTTATTTCTGTTTCGTTTGCCATCTTATATTCCTTCTTTTAATTATTCAGCACTGACTTCTTCAGTTTTTACTTCTTTATTCTCTTTATTTTCTTTTTTCTCAGCGGCTTTTTGTTGGCTCTTTAATCCGCCGGCACGTTTCTTTTCATTGTATGCAACGGCAAACTTATCCAAAGATACCGTTAAGAAACGAAGTAATCTTTCATCACGTTTGAAAGCAGTTTCCAATTTAGCAATCAATTCGCCTTCTGCTCTGAATTCTATCAAGTAATAATAACCTGATGTTTTCTTTTGAATAGGATATGCAAGTTTACGCATTCCCCAGTTGTTTTCATCAACAATTTCAGCACCGCCGTCTTTCAACAGTTTCTGATACTTGCCTACCGTTTCCTTTATCTGCTCATCAGATAAAACGGGAGTCATAATGAAAACGGTTTCGTATTGTCTTACCATTTTGTTTTGTTTAATTTAAATTATTAATTCTAATTACACTATAATTTTTTGAGTTTGCAAAATTACTTACTTTTTTTTATATGACAAAATAAAAGAAGGGAAAAGTTACCTCTAATCAGCAATTTTCGTTATATATTGCTTCTGTACGGTTGCGGAATTGTGTATTATCAGAGTACAATTCTGAAAGAATCATTGTTTCTTGATACTCTATTAATTGCTAAACAATGTAATTTTCCGTTTTTTCGGCTTTCCAACTGCCGTCAAAGTAGTAAAGATCTTTGCAACCTATGAATTTCAGATATTCTAATGCCTCTCCATAGCAACAATCAGTTTCTTCGGATTTATGACAATCGGTGGCTATCGTCAGAGGAATATGTTTTTCGACCAGATACTTCAACCATGTCGATGAAGGATAGAAATCATTGTGGCGTTTGCGGTAAATACCTCGTGTATTGACTTCAACTATGGTATCGTATTTAATTACCGTATCCCACAATCCGACAACAGCGTCCATATACCATGGTTCATTCTCTTTAAAATATCTGTCTTTATTGTGCATGACAATTTTATCGGCATGACCCAATACATCGGGACGATTCTTTTTAATCATTTCTATCTGTTGTGTATAAAAGCAGATAACACCTTTACGTATATCTCCGTCAAACAGAAGATTCAATCCGTTATCATATTTCTCCTGTTTGCTGCCGTCAATAAACCATGTATCAGCATTTGACATCGGAGAACGTATTTCCGACATGGTATTTACAACCTGATGAACACTGCCTATAAAAAAATCCAAATGATACTTCGTTTCGGCATTCTGTCTGATGTTTTCAATCAAATGCGGCACAAAGTCCATTTCTAATCCTAAAAACAGATTGATTTTATTTTTGTATTTATCTTTCAGTCGTTCAAATTCAGTCCTATAAGCGAAAAAATTCTCTTCTTTCAAAGCAAAATCGTTATCCAACGGATATGGTGCATGTGAAGATATACCGAAGTGCGTAAAATGCTTGTCTATAGCACCGAGAACCATATCCTCCATTGTACTCTTACCGTCGCAGAAAGTATTGTGAGAATGATAATTAGTCTTTATCTTCATTTATTCATTATGTATTATCCTGTACAATTTGTCATTGCGACGAACAAGGTCTGTTGTAGGCATGGAGAATAATTGTCCCTTTGTTACTTTATCCACAGGTTTCAGATCAAAACGTAACTCTTTCACTGTATCTTCATAAACTCCCGTTGTAGGACCTATGATGTAGATATCATCTCCGACGTTCAACTCACCTGTTTCCAATTTCACTTCCGCAACTCCTATGTTCTTAAAATAATTTGTTATTGTCCCGACAAATATCTTTGTTGTCGTTGCCTGCGAACCGTATTTTTCGCTCCATTCTCCGACACGTCTGCCGAGATAATACCCGTCCCAGAAACCGCGATTGTAGACTTTTTTTAAATCTTCGTTGAGTTTTTCTTTTAATTCCTCATTCCATTGCCCGTCTATATAGGCTTTCAGAGCCGTTTTGTAACAACGTGTTACTATTTTCACATATTCAGGGCTTCTTCCACGACCTTCGATTTTGAAAACTCTTACACCTGCATCAATTATTTTATCCAAAAAGTCAATAGTTTTCAAATCTTTCGGGGACATTATATATTTGTTATCCACAACTAATTCAGTTCCTCCGTCAGTATCGGTTACACGGTAAGGACGTCTGCAAAATTGCAGGCAGGCACCACGATTTGCACTCATATTTGCGTTATCCAAAGATATATAGCATTTACCGCTTACTGCCATACACAAAGCTCCGTGTACAAAACACTCTATACGCAATAATTGTCCGCTTCTGCCTGAAAGATTTTCCTGTTTGATTCTCTCGGTTATGGCTTTGACCTTGTCTAAACTCAATTCTCTTGCGGTAACTATTACATCAGCAAACTTGGAATAGTATTTGACCGCTTCAAAGTTGGTGATATTGCATTGAGTGGACAGATGTATCTCCATTCCTATTCGGTTTGCGTAGGCTATTACTGCCATATCTGAAGCTATTATCGCACTTACACCGTTCAGTTTTGCAGCATCAACAACCTGATGCATGTATTCAATCTCTTCATCATAGATAACGGTATTGACGGTTAAGTATGTTTTGACGTTATAAGATTTAGCAATATCACAGATTTGTTGTAAATCCTCCAAATTGAAGTTATTTGCGGAGTGAGAACGCATATTCAACTGACCTACTCCGAAATAAACGCTGTCCGCTCCGCCTTCAATGGCAGCCATTAATGATTCGTAACTGCCCACGGGTGACATAATCTCAAAATCTTCTATATTCATCTATTCTGTTGCTTAATTTCAGAGTGCAAAGTTACAAAATTTCTTAAGCAGAACAAATGAAACGAAGTACAATATTCGGCAGATAAAATTTAATTAAAGGTGATAGAAAAATTTTCTCAATGATTTCGTGAGTTTCTTTAATGATTTTCGTGATTTTTATTAAGAAAACTTCAGAAATCTTGGTGATTTTTATTACGCTTATTTATAGTTACTTATGCAGTATCGCCCGAAATTTTATTTTTGTATGACAATACTTTATCGAATTTTGATCGGAGAGCAAATAAGCGGTTTGTAAAAGCGATGAAACTACAATATACGGGAATATTTGTTCATATCTTTTCTTTCTTGTGTTTTAAGCGGTCGGATTGAATACTGTCGATTAAGGATAACAGCAAAAGATAAATGCGATATACAATAAAGCCCAATATTATTCCCAATAACGCACCGCAAAATACATCTCCCGGGTAATGGTATCCGCAGTATATGCGTGATATTCCCGTTAATAGCCCCCATAAAATCAATAAAGAAGAAAAAATCAACAGATGTTTTTTTTCTTTTGCGGAATCATTTTCATTGCATTGTTTAACCTTGCGGAACATTATCAATATTATGGATGTAATAATGGTAAAAGCATTGGCAGCATGTGAAGAAACAAAACCGTAAAGACCGCCTTTATTGTCATAAACAAGATATGAATAGTGTTTTAGTTTGACGGTAACGGCATCGCTTAAAGCATGGGACGGACGTAATCTGCAAAACACATCTTTGAAACAAATGACACTGATTCGATCCGCTAACAGAAAACATAAAGCAATTACAATTACATATAAATACCAATGTTTGAAACTATGTTTGTACATAACATAAAGTGTTATCAACATAATGATAATTCCTATCGTAATATGAGCGGAGAAAATACTGAAAAACCAGTCTGCATACAGACTTCTGCAAGAGTTTATTGCCCTGAAAAGAGAAGTGTCAAAATTTAAGATATTTTCAAACATAGTGTTCAATTTCATTAACCGTGCAAAATTACACATTTTTTCTGACCGAAACTCGGGATAATTGATAAAATTGTCGCAAAGATATGATTAAAATGCTTTATTGTTACTATAATTCATTGTAAATTAAGTAAATAAGGTAGATGGTAAGCGTTATTTATCCGAAAAGTTTCTTATGTGAAATCTTATTTCAGATTTTGTTCATAAGAGTTGCAATTGCATTGCAGTTTTCCTTTGAAATAATTTAAAGAAAGGCATTTAGAAAAGATGCAGGTTGTTGTTTGCCGAGAGAAAAGCAAATATACTTGCACTTAATTATATGAAACCGTTCAAACAGCGTGTATTCTGAATATGTATATAAACAAAATTATATGCAAAATAAGTAAAAAAGGGACAAAAAATCTGAACTTAAAATGCTTTGTTTTATGATGAAAGATGCTCATTGCCGACAATGCTCCGATACTTCCGCCGATGGTTGTGATAAGCAGTAAAGACGATTCTCTTATCCTTCTTTTCTTTGCTATACCTCTGCGTTTATCCGCACCGTACATTAGGAACGAAGTGAGATTAATTACAATAATATAAGCAATTATCAATTTCATCGAACGAAGACTCTGTGAAAACCTGTGCCGTTTGTAACTTTACGTTTGTCAATCAAAACAATAAGGCACGGCCTGGTAGTGAAAGATTGTTTTCTTCCTGTTGTAAGACGATAGTTACATATTACTTTCCCGTCATCTTCGCAGGTCATATCTATGAAATCCAACTTTTTGAGAATATCGGTTTCATCCAAGACAACACAAAAGGCGATTTGTGTATTGAAATCAATCTTTGTCGGCTCACCGTCTTTACCCATAATTGCAGCGGGAGAGAAACATGCATCAAAATCCGATTGTGTGGTAATAACGAATTCTTCATCGTGATTGTGTATTGCAAAATCATTGCGGACAAAATAATTTCCGGCAACGACTCCTTTTAATTCAGAACTGCTTTCAATATGTGATTCATTCATATTTGTATCGGTCTTTGTGCATTTACAAGCACCGAAAAAAAGTAGTGATAAAATTACGCAACATGCGAAACGGATTCTTTTCATGACAATGATAAATGTAAAAAATTATACAATTTCGGCTACCGTATATGTACTTCCTCCGACAAATACCATACCTTCGGAAATAATTGCATCTTTCTGTGCTTGTTTTAAAGCTTCCTTTACCGATGAATACGAAGTAAAGCAAAGTCCTTTTGCCTTGAATTTATCCTCAAGTATGTGAACGTCCAAACCTCTCGGAATATCTGCCTTGCAAAGATAGTATTCGGCATTTGCAGGTAACATATTGATTTCGGTATCAATATCTTTGTCATTGACAACTCCGATAACGAAGTGCAGCTTCTTCTTTTTAGTATGTTCTAATTGGTTAATGACATAGTGTAATCCGTCTTCATTATGACCTGTATCACAAATAGTAAGAGGATTCGTGCAGAGAGTTTGCCAACGTCCGGCAAGAGGGAAGTTTTTCTGAACGTTTCTGATTCCGTTTGAAATATCGTTCTTGGAAATATTATATTTCCCCGTATCATTTAAAGCTTCGATTGTTTGGATCACCCCGAGAATATTCTTTTTTTGGTAATCACCCGTCAAACCGCATGCAAGATCTTTGATATATAAGTCACCGTTTTTGTATATATCCGTAATCAGGTATCCGTTTTCCTTTCTGTCGTTTTTCATAGAGAAGTTTTTATCGGCAAAGTAAATTTTGCTGCCCTCATGTTCAGCTTTGGAAAGGAAGACATTTTCCGTTTCTTTTTGTGTTTGGGAGATGACAACGGGTATTCCCTTTTTTATGATTCCGGCTTTCTCCGTTGCGATTTTTTCTAAAGTATTGCCCAAAAATTGAGTATGATCAAAAGAGATATTTGTTATCAAACTAACTTCAGGAGTGATAACATTCGTAGAATCAAGCCTTCCTCCCATACCGACTTCAATGATTGCAATATCTACATTATTTGCGAAGTAATTAAATGCCATTGCAACCATCATTTCAAAAAAAGACGGAGAGATTTTCTCCAACAAATCTCTATGTCTTTTTACAAATTGAATAACATAATTCTTACTTGCCTGACGCCCGTTTACTACAATTCTTTCCGTTAATTCTTTCAAATGCGGGGAAGTGTGTAATCCTGTTTTCAATCCGTATTCGTACATTATTGATGCCAACATGTGAGAAGACGATCCTTTTCCGTTTGTTCCTGCAACGTGAATTGATTTGAATTTATTTTCAGGATTGTGCAAAGCGTTCATAAGAGCAATTGTAGAATCCAGATTTGCTTTGTAGGCGGAGACTCCCTGTCGGTGAAAAACCGGAAGACAAGAGTATAAATATTGTTTTGTTTCTTGGTAATTCATACTATTTAGAAAAATTGTCTGAAATTTTGTGCAAAAGTACAAAGATTTTCACTAAAACCTGTGTTTTTATCTATTTTTATTCACTATATCAGTCTATGCAATAAAAAAAGGTTGCATGTAAATGCAACCTTTTTCCTGTGTTATTTTTTACGGTTGTTATTTGATAATAGCAACACGGTTCAAATAATCTTTATCAAATGGCTGAACGGAACATCCCTTGTAATCAACTTTCAATTGGCTCTTATCAACACCTGCTTCAATCAAAGCGTTGTAAACGTTTTCAGCACGTTTCTGGCTAAGTTCCATATTGTGTTCTTCAGTTCCTGTTGCAGCATCTGCATAACCGGTGATAGTGTATGTCTTGTTAGAAGATTTGATAACTTCTGCCAAGTATTTAATATTAACGATGTTCTTGTCAGATACTTCTGCCTTGTCAATAGGGAAGAATATGCTCAATGTAACATCATCGTTAGCCATTGCAGGAGTATTTTGAGCTGCTTTTCTTAGAGCCTCTTGCAATTCTCTTTCCTTGTCAGAAAGTTGTTTCTTGTATCTGTCAATCTGTCTTTGATATTCAGCATTCTTATCATTAGCATTCTGAAGATCTCTTTCCAATGCAGATATTCTGTTATCGTATGCAGCCTTGTCTATAGGAGCATAAGAATTGAAATCTCTCTTTGTAGGAATTTTCCAAGTGAAACCACCGGTAACGGAAAGAATATTGCTGAAATCAGAATTTCCAGCAGCTTCGTCATAACGGTTAAGTTCGTTTCCTCGAGCATTGTCAAAACGGTTTGCAACAACAAGGTCACTCAATGTAATATTGAATGTCCAAGCATCACAAAGTCTGAATCTGTTGATTAAACCTACAGGCATCAACCATTCGTTATTGTGAGCATCTTCATTGATTCTGTTGTTGTAATCTTTGTCAGCCAAAGAAGAACGTCCGTAACCCAAACCTGCATAGATAATAGCATTGTAGAATCTGTCAGCTTTGTAACGGCAAATCCAATTAGTAAGGTTGATCATTACATCACCGTGGATAGTCCAATAATTTACAGTGTTCTTTGTTCCTTCTTCAGTGCTTTCCATTGCAGGATCGCTGATAGGAGCAAAATAGTTTGTAAACTGTAATCCTTGGAAACCTAATCTCAAACCAACAATAGGATTGATCCATTTACCAACGGAAGCCTCTATTGCAAGAGTTAAATCTTTTGCAAATCCTTCAGGATTCAATTTAGCACCGTTATCTTCGTTAGGAATGTTATAAAAAGTTTGAACACCTGCACCAACAGTTATCTCCCAGTTATCAATAAAACGGTTGGTTTCAAAGTGATTCCATCTTTGCTTGCTACCTTTTTCAACTTCCTGAGCGAACATTGTGCCGGCTGCCAACATAAGTGCAAGCGTAATAACTAATTTTTTCATTTGTTTTTAATTTAAATTATTAATAATTTGTTTTTTTGCTAAAACTTCTATACAAATTCAAAGTGCAAAATTACAAAAAAAATAGATATTACAAAAAAAATGATAAAAAAAACGTAAAATATGTGAGATAAGGATGTTTTCGGGTATGCGTTATTATGACCGAGTTTTCACGATACAACACAATATATATTATAGGTTTATTAAAGCGTGCCGAACTATAGGGTTGTGTTTTGTGAGGAGTCTGTATTTCAAAAAAATCAGTGAATAATAAAATGTGTAATTGTCTTTTTTCAGGGCTTGTATTCGGCAAAAAACAGCATACAGCAATATTATGTGTTGTAAAATATATTCATTGACGCTGTAATTATACGTTCATCAACATTGTGTTTATATTTTTACGTGTATAATGCGTTATATCCCGATTAAATATAATGCAAACTTTATCAGAAGAAGTGTTACTGCATGCAATAAACGAAATTTGTGTATTAAGATGTCGCAATATCAGTGTATAACTTCTATTGTTTTTTAGTGAAATTTTATTACGATTCATACTAATTTTTAATTTTTTTCGTTACTTTTTAGTATGATTTTGTAACATTATCATAAAATTTGCGTAAGACAAGTAACAAAAACAAGTAAGACAAAAAAAAAGAAAATGGGATTATTTTCATTTCTGACACGAGAAGTAGCGATAGATTTGGGAACGGCGAATTCTATCATTATATGTAACGATAAAGTGGTCGTAGATGAGCCGAGTATTGTTGCAATAGACCGTTCTTCCAGAAAGATAATGGCAGTGGGTAAGCGTGCAATGTTAATGTACGGAAAGACTCATGATAATATTGAGACGATTCGCCCTTTGCGGGACGGTGTTATTGCAGATTTCGACATGGCTAACGACATGATAAAGGAACTCATTAAGATGATTCCTGCGAAACGCTCATTGATTCCGCCGGCATTGAAGATGGTTATCTGCATTCCTTCAGGTATAACGAATGTTGAGGAACGTGCCGTAAGAGATGCAGCAGAGCAGGCAGGAGCAAAGGATGTCAGGTTGATACATGAGCCGATGGCTGCCGCAATAGGTATAGGTATTGATGTTTTGGAGCCTGTCGGAAATATGATTATTGACATAGGTGGCGGAACTTCCGAAATAGCCGTTATAGCATTGGGAGGTATTGTCTGCAATAAAAGTATCCGTATAGCAGGTGATGAATTCAACAGCGATATTGTTGAATACATGAAAAAACAACATAACATATATATCGGGGAACGTATGGCGGAAAGAATAAAAATTGAGTGCGGGGCTGCCATTCCTGAATTGGACGATCCACCTGAGGATTTCTTGGTACAGGGACGTGATGTTTTGACGGGTATTCCTAAAGAGATTGCCGTAAATTATAAGGAGATAGCACATGCTTTGGATAAGAGTATAGCAAAGGTTGAAAGTGCGGTTTTGGAAGCACTTGCAATGACGCCGCCTGAATTGGCCAGTGATATATATCATACAGGTATTTACTTGGCAGGTGGAGGTGCTTTGTTGAGAGGATTGGACAAGAGAATAGCTGCTAAAACTAAATTGGCGGTTCATGTGGCTGAAGATCCGTTACGTGCAGTTGCAAGAGGAACAGGGGTCGCTTTGAAGAATTATGATAAGTTTACATTCTTAATCAAGTAAGACAGTCGGATTAACACGAAAATCATCCGCATAGACTCAGGAAGTTTTGTTACTTCAAGCATAATGGATTAGTTAAAGGTTATTGTTTGCTCTTCGTTTTACAACAAAACGAAGAGTTTTTCTTATTATATCGTTGCAATGATACATATACTTGCGGCAATATATTGAGTTTTGAATTTGGAGAGTATATTTTTCTGAAAAAATACATTTTGCGTATTGAATTTCTTTGGAAAATTAAAACCAACGGGCGAATTTGCCTGATGAATTACAGCAAATTCGCCCGTTGGTTTCAACTTATCTTTCGTAATTATTGTGAAAATATCAACCTGAACGGAAATTAATCTTCACAAAGCCTATTTTTCCATTTCCTTTCTTATCCAATCATAACCTTTATCTTCCAAAACTTTTGCCAAATCTTTATCTCCGCTTTTTACTATACGACCTTCGTACAATATATCCACAACATCAGGTACAATATAATCCAAAAGCCTTTGATAATGCGTAATAAGGATTATTGCATCGTCTTTTGTATGGACTTTGTTTACACCGTTGGCAACTATTCTTAAAGCATCTATATCCAATCCTGAATCCGTTTCGTCCAAAATACTTAATGTCGGTTGCAACATTGCCATTTGGAAGATTTCGTTACGTTTTTTTTCTCCTCCCGAGAAACCTTCATTGACGCTTCTGCCTGCTAACGAAGCCGACAACTCTACATATTTCTCTTTTTCTTTCATCAATGCCAAAAATTCTTTTGCACTTATGGGGTCAAGTCCTTTGTATTTTCGTTGTTCATTGATAGCGGTTTTCATAAAGTTGGTAATGCTGACGCCGGGTATTTCAACAGGGTACTGAAATCCGAGAAATATTCCCTCACAAGCCCTTTGTTCAACACTCATCGACAGAAGATCGGCTCCTTTATAAAAAATTTCGCCCTTTGTTACCTTGAATTTATCATTACCTGCAATAACGGAAGCCAATGTGCTTTTACCGTTGCCGTTAGGTCCCATAATTGCGTGAATCTCTCCTTTATCAACGGTCAGATTCAAGCCTTTTAATATCTCGTTATCTCCGATGGAGACGTGTAAATCTCTAATTTCTAACAGAGCCATTATATATGATGTTTTATTATTCGTAATAAATGTTTTGCAAAATTACAACAAAAAAAGATTATATGCAAATATTCCGCCGAACGGATATGTTTCTGATATATGTTTATGTACGGATTGTGTAAGATGTGATTTTTCACTTATTTTTTCAGTGTTTGTTTTTGTAAACAATGAAAAAAAATTTGAAATCAATGAAAAGAGATTTGTTTTGGACGGTTCAAAATCTTTTTTGAACCGTCCAAAACATACTTTCAGACGGTCTGAAACCAAATTTCAGACCGTCCTGACGAAAATCTTGTTAATGATTACAAAAATATCTTCGCTGATTTCAGATATTTTCACTGACATTTCAAGACGGAAAATACTAAAAAAATGTCTTGTGTTTGGAGATTATGTGAGTTTTATCGGTTTAAGCAAAATGAAAAATGAAAATAAAATGCGAAAAATTGTTGTATGACAAATAAAGTTTGTACTTTTGCAGTTCATTTAAAAGGTAAAAATAGAAATATTGACATGACGAAAAAACAAAAAGTAAGAAAAGAAGATGCTGTTGTGCGTTTTGTCGGCGATTCAGGGGACGGAATGCAATTGACAGGTACTCTTTTTTCGGATACTTCGGCATTGGACGGAAATGATATAGCAACGTTTCCCGATTATCCTGCCGAAATACGTGCTCCTCACAATACAATAGCAGGAGTTTCAGGTTTCCAGGTTCATATAGGGAGTAAGATTTATTCTTCGGGAGATAAGGCGGACGTTATCGTGTGCATGAATCCTGCAAGTATGAAATCCAATTTGAAATGGGCTAAACCCGGTACTACAATAATTGTGGATGAGGACACCTTTACCGAAGATGCTTTGGTTAAGGCAGGTTATACCGAGAATCCTTTTGAAAACGAAAGTTTGACTAACTACAATATTGTAAGAGCTCCTATAACCACTTTGACATTAGAGGCAGTTAAAGACATATTCACCGACAGAAAGGCTGCAATGAAATGCAGAAATATGTTCGCTTTGGGAATGATATTCTTCATTTTCTCTAAAACGACGAACCATGCCGATGAATATTTGGCTGCAAAGTTTAAAGGCAAGAACGAGATTATAGAAGCGAACAAGAAAGTTATCCGTGCAGGATACAACTATTGTGAAAACGTGGATGTTCAGCAAACTCCGTTGCCTCAAGTGGAAATAGAAACGGCCAAAATGGAAAAAGGCAGATACCGTAACATAACGGGAAACATTGCTACCGCATGGGGCTTGTTGGCTGCTGCTGAAAAAGCACATTTGCCTTTGTTTTTAGGCTCATATCCTATTACTCCTGCAACGGATATCATGGTTGAGTTGGCTAAAAGAAAATCTTTGAACTGCAAAGTTTTTCAGGCAGAGGACGAAATTGCGGGAATATGTTCGGCAATAGGAGCATCGTTTGCAGGAAATTTCGCCTGCACATCAACTTCAGGCCCAGGACTTTCATTAAAAAGCGAGGCATTGGGATTGGCAGTGATGACGGAGTTGCCTTTGGTGGTGATAGACGTGCAACGCGGCGGTCCTTCAACGGGATTGCCTACAAAAACCGAACAGGCAGACTTGAATCAGGCATTGTTCGGACGTAATGGTGAAGCACCTTGTATAGTTATTGCACCGTCTTCATCCGCTAATTGTTTCAACTGGGCTTTTGAGGCAGGACGTCTGGCATTGGAAAATATGACGCCTGTAATTCTTCTGTCGGATGCTTATTTGGGAAACGGATCTCAATTGTTTAAGATTCCGTCAATGAAAGATTTTCCTGAAATTCACCCGCCTTTTGCAAAAGAAAACGACCCTGACTATTTGCCTTACAGAAGAGATGCCGAAACATTGGTACGTCAGTGGGCTGTTCCCGGTATGGAAGGTCTTAGACACAGAATAGGCGGTTTGGAAAAGACTGACGGTAAGGGTGAAGTTTCAACGGATAATCAAAACCACGCAAAAATGGTTTATTATCGTCGTGAAAAAATCAACCGTTTGGCGAATCGTTTGCCTGAGCAGCAGATACAGGGCGATGAAGATGCAGATTTGTTGGTTATCGGCTGGGGAGGAACGGCAGGTGCGTTGAAATCGGCAGTTGAGGAGTTAAGAAATGAGGGTAAGAAAGTTGCATATACTCATTTTAACTACATTTGTCCGCTTCCTAAGAATACAGGCGACATATTAAAGAAATACAAGAAAATTGTTGTTTGTGAATTGAATATGGGGCAGTTTGTTAATTATCTGAGAATGAATTTTCAGGGAATTATGTTCCATCAATACAACAAAATTCAGGGACTTCCGTTTGAGGTCGGCGAATTAAAAGAAGAGTTTAATAAAATTTTAGGAGAGTAAAATCGGATGGCTTTGGAAAAGGCAGTCAATTTAAAATTTGAAGAATTATGATTGAGCATTCAAAAGTAGAATTAACTAAAGCGGATTTCGCATCCGATCAGATGGTCAAATGGTGTCCTGGTTGTGGGGACCATGGTATTTTGGCAGCAGTTGAAGGTATCTTTCCTAAGATCGGATACAAGAAAGAGAATTATTGTGTTGTTTCAGGAATCGGTTGTTCATCTCGTTTCCCTTATTATGTTAACACATACGGTTTCCATGGTATTCACGGCAGGCCTGCTGCTATTGCAACGGGTGTTAAGATGGCAAATCCTGGATTGAGTGTTTGGGTTGTTGCAGGGGACGGAGATTCAACTGCTATCGGAGGTAACCATTTCATGCACGTGATTCGTAGAAATATGGATATAAATCTCATGATGTTTAACAACCGTATCTACGGATTAACAAAAGGTCAGTATTCTCCGACAACGAAACAGGGACAGATTACCAAAACTTCTCCTTTCGGAGTGTTGGATTATCAGTTGAACCCCGGAGAATTGGTTATGGGAGTAAGAGGAACTTTCTTTGCCCGTGCAGTTGATGTTCAAACAAAGCAATTGCAGAACGTTTGTGACAGAATGGCTGCTCATGACGGCTGTGCAGTTGTGGAAGTATTGCAAAATTGTGTGATATTTAACAACGGAGCACACAAAGAAGTAACTGACAAAGAAACCAGAGACGACAATCAGTTGTGGGTTGAACACGGTAAGCCGATGATTTTCGGTAAAAACAAAGACAAAGGACTTATTCTGAAAGGCAGAAAGTTTGAGGTTGTAACCATAGGTGAAAACGGTATCAAAGAAGAAGATATTTTTGTCCATGACGAAACCACGGAAGATACGGGAATTCACATTATGCTGGCACAAATGCGCCCTCCTGAGTATCCTATGGTCTTCGGTGTTATCCGTGCCGTCAGGAAACTGACTTATAACAATATGTTTATCGCCCAACAATACGAACAAATGCAGAATGCAAAAATACAATGCGTTGATGACTTGTTGAACAGCGGAGAAACATGGGAAATTAAATAAGTATATTGCATTTTCCGATAAGGGATAATCACTCCCCGAATGCAGGAACCGTCCGTATAGGATCGTTCCTGCTTTATTTATCATCAAAGCAAACTGTCAAATTACGTTTCATTCATATAATATGCGGTTTCAATGTGGAAAAACTTGCATATTTTTATAAATTGCTTATCCTTGCACTTATAATCCTGATACAATATGACGGAAATATTATATCACATATCAAGACGGATAAATATCTTTATTCTGATTATTCTGATAATTCAGAACGGATATGTAATATAAACATATCCTATCAACTCTGCAAGTAATACTGCCATTCAGAGTAAGTCTGCCGATAACCGGAAAATAACTTTTTACTTTATATTTGCTTAATAAACTGCCACAATTCCGAAAGAGGATTTTTCTGAAACTTATAAACAAGGTAATAAAATTAAATTATTAACCTTAAAAAAATAACAAACCATGAAACACAAAAAAAATCTTTTAGCAACATTGTTGCTATGTACGGCCGGAACATTTACATTTGTTTCCTGCACAGATGAAGATGATGTACCGGAAAGAAGTACATTGTCTAAAAATCGAAGTAACTTGGTAGGAGGGCATTACTATGAAAACAGTTAAAATAATAATATTGATTGTAGCGGGAGTAATACTCTCCTGCTGCAATTTATTGCCTGCACAGACGCCTTATAATGTTATCGAAGATACATTGCGCCGTAATGCTTTTGGGGTACTGGGTCCATGCTTCTTTAATTTTTCTGATTCGGATGTTGAAGGGATATATTTTAATGGTGCCGGTTGTTTATATAAACTTGATTCTAATCTGAATGTTGTACGAAACTTTGACATACGGCCAGTTTTAGAAAGATCTTACAATTCATATTTTTATCCGATTGGTTACATTGATGATAAATATTATGCCATCAGAAACGAAACAGTACTTGTTGATGAGAATAATAACCCAATAAATCCATACCTTGACATATACTTTTTTGTTGCCGATATGAAAACCAGAGTAGTCAAAGAAAAACTTTTGTTCACAAGAGCTGATACAAGTTTATATGTTGCGGGAATGAATAAAAACAATGCTACATTTTACTTTGAGAGAGGAAATCAGTGGTTAATCTTGGACACTTTGGGAAACAGAGTCAATAAAAATACACTTTACATGCCCGGAAAAATATACAGTACAGAAGGATACGGAGGTTGGATGATTGAAAATCACGAAGAACATATAGACGGCCAGCCTGACGATGACCAATTTTTCTACAGTACAGGTATTACTTTGGTACCCGTAGATATTGACAGTATGAACGTCAGATATGATGACAGCGTACGTTTTGACGTCCCTTATATGTGGATATCCGCTCTTAACAGAACTATATCTTTATTACATCAACTTGATGACACAACAATGATAACCATTGTAGACTCCATAAAATACGGCGGAAACTCTAATTACAACCAATTATGCGATGTTGTATTGAATGTATTGAATCTTAATACAGGACAACGGGATGCAAGAATTGTCCTTGCTGAAATACCTTGGTACAGCGGAGTGGCAGGACGCGTAAGAACTGTAAGTTGTTCTGCCAGCGGGATTGCATACGAAAACAGGGATTCAATATATATGTGCTTCATAGGAATGTCTGATGTTTATGATACCATAATCCATAGCAGTTTGTATATCACTTGTTTTAATCCTAACGGGACGGTCCATTTCGTAAAACCTTATCAATTAGACTTTGTCAGAAATAGCACTAAATTATACACACTGAAGGTTTTAAACGGCAATCTTTACATATGGATAGATGCTTCCGTACTGAAGTATTCACCGAAAGGAATGGTTGTAGATACATCAGGAGCAGTGAATCCTGATGACAGCGGTTCTTTGACAGATGTTACCGCTGAAATGACAACGGTCATTTATCCTAATCCTGCAAAAGACAGGCTGAATATATCTTCTTTGAAGAAAATGGACAGAATTGAAATAATAAATCTTACAGGACAATGTGTGTATTCTTCTAAAGCAAACAGTAACTCGGTAACAATAAATACCGAAAACATAGAATCAGGACAATATTTTGTAAAGATTTACTTTGACAAAGAACTCCTGACTAAAAAATTTCTGATTCAATAGACTTAAAGAAGACACGGGATTTATTAACTCTGCCCTGACGGACTTATACAGCCAGAATGGAATACGGAAAATTGTGCGGGCATGTTTTGATTACGTTCTTATAATAAAGTCATTATGACATGCGTTATATGAAATGTATGTATAATAAGATATAACTAAACTAATGGGTAAAGTACGTTTTTTTAATATACCGTATGCCGTTGCGGTTTTGTTGCAATTCATTGCAATATCTACTTACGGCGGAATTGATACGGTACTTTTCAACAATGATGTTTCGGATATTCCTTTTCGTATTCCTGCAGTTGCTCAAGCAAAGAATGGAGATATAATAGTTTTGTCGGATTACAGGAAATGCAGGGCGGATATCGGTTACGGAGAAGTGGATGTTGTTGCAAAAATCGGGAAAGACAACGGTTCGGTTTGGTCGGATGCCATTCTTATTGCAGACGGCACAGGTATAAAGAATGATTTGGCTTGTGGCTATGGGGATGCTTCCGTGGTGGCAGACAAAGAAAGTAACGAAATCTTAATAATGCTTGTTACGGGAAATGTTCCTTATCCGCAATCAACACGTATCAATCCTGTGAGAACAGCCTTCGTCAGAGGGACTTTTGATGACAGAACTGCAAGATGGGTGTTTTCCGTACCGACAGATGTAACTGATGATATATATTCTCTGCTTCCCGATGTAACAGGGTTGTTTTTCACCTCGGGTAAG